>NZ_JBMOWO010000126.1:0-86233 GCF_049310525.1 Pseudomonas sp. GZD-222 | reverse complement strand
GATCGGCTGGCCGATTGGCACGCTGTCGCGGCCTTCGTCGCGGCAGGTCCAGTGGGTGACGTCGATGGCCGCTTCGGTCGGGCCATAGAGGTTGTACAGGCCAGCGCCGGGCAGCTTGGCCAGCACCTGGGTCTGGGCCTCCACCGGCAGTGCCTCGCCGCTGCAGATGATGCGGCGCAGGCCAGTGCAGCTGGCGACCTGCTCGTCGAGCAGGAACATCTGCAGCATCGACGGCACAAAGTGCAAAGTGGTGACCTGGTGGGCGTGGATCAGCTCGACCAGGCGCCGCGGATCACGGTGATCGCCGGGGCCGGCCATGGCCAGGCGGGCGCCGGTCATCAGCGGCCAGAAGAACTCCCAGACCGACACGTCGAAGCTGAACGGCGTTTTTTGCAGCACCGTGTCGCCGGCGCCCAGGCCGTAGGCCTGTTGCATCCAGCACAGGCGGTTGGTCAGGGCCTTGTGGCGGTTGCCGGCGCCCTTGGGCTTGCCGGTGGAACCGGAGGTGTAGATCACATAGGCGAGGTGTTCGGGGTCCAGCGACAGCGCTGGAGAATGGCTTGGGAAAGCGCCCAGCGCCAGACGGTCGAGGGCCAGCACCGGCAGTTCAGCCGGGCATGGCAGGCGCAGGTGCGACTGGGCCAGCAGCAAGGCGATGCGGCTGTCCTCGATCATGTAGGCCAGGCGTTCCTCGGGGTATTCCGGGTCCAGCGGCACATAGGCGCCGCCAGCCTTGAGAGTCGCCAGCAGGCCGATGACCATCTCCAGGCTGCGCTCCACGGCAATGCCGACCAGCACCTCGGGACCGACGCCGAGGGCGATCAGCTGGTGGGCCAGCTGGTTGGCGCGCTGGTCCAGCTCGCGGTAGCTCAGTTGCTGCTCGCCCATGCACAGCGCCGGGGCGTCCGGGGTGGCGCGCACTTGCTGTTCGATCAACTGGTGCACCGGGGTGTCCAGCGGGTACTGCGCGGCGGTGGCGTTCCACTGCTCAACGATCTGCGCCTGCTCTTGGGCATCGAGCAGCGGCAGTTGGGCGATCTTTTCCTGTGGGTTGCTGACGATGCCTTGCAGCAGGTTGAGCCAGTGCTGCGCCATGCGTTCGATGCTGCGCGGTTCGAACAGGTCGCTGGCGTAGATCAGCGCGGCCGACAGTGCCTGTCCCGAGTCCTGGGTTTCCAGGGTCAGGTCCAGCTGGGCAGTGCCCGCATCCCACTCCAGCGCTTCGACCGTCAGCCCCGGCAATGCCAGGGACGCCGCCTGGCGCACACCATCCTGGTGGTTGTGCATGGCCTGGAACACTGGGTTGTGGCTGAGGCTGCGGGCGACGCCCAAGGCCTCGACCAGGTGCTCGAACGGCAGGTCCTGATGGGCCTGGGCATCGCGTACCTGCTGGTCGATGCGCTGCAACAGCGCACTGAAACCTTCCTCGCCGCGCAACTGCGCCGCGAGCACCTGGGTGTTGACGAACAGCCCGATCAGGCGTTCGGTCTCCAGGCGGTTGCGGTTGGCCACCGGCACGCCGACACGGATGTCAGCCTGGCCGCTGTAGCGATGCAGCAGCACCTGGTACGAGGCCAGCAACAGCACGAACAGGCTGACGCCCTGCCCTTGCGCCAACCGGCGCAAGTCGCCGGCCAACGCCACCGGCACGGCGATCTGCAGGCGGGCGCCGCGATAGCTCATGGTCGCCGGGCGTGGATGGTCGCTGGGCAGTTCAAGCACATCCTCGGTCGCGCCCAACTGGCCCTTCCAGTACCCCAGCTGACGCTCGCCCTCACCCGACTCCATCCACTGGCGCTGCCAGGCCGCAAAGTCGGCGTACTGGATCGGCAGGGCCGCCTGCAGCGGAGCCTGGCCCTGCGAATACGCCGCATAGCAGGCCATCAGCTCTTCGACCATCAAGTTCATCGACCAGCCATCGGTGACGATGTGATGCAGGACCAGCACCAGCAGCTGTTCATCCTCGGCCAGGCGCACCAGGCGCACCCGCAGCAGAGGTCCGTTGTGCAGGTCGAACGGCTGCTCAGTCAGCTCGGCGACGCAGGCGCGTAGCTGCGCGTCCCGTTCACCATCGCGTAGCTGCAGACGGGTTTGCTCGATGGTGATCGGCGTAGCCGCATCAATCTGCTGGCGCAGTTGCCCGTCCACTTCGACAAACCGCGTGCGCAGGCAGGCATGACGCTCGATCAGGGTGGCGAAGCTTTTGCCCAACTGCTCGACATCAACCGCGCCGCGCAGCAGCAAGGCTGCGGGGATGTGGTAAGCGCTGCTGTGCGGTTCCAGCTGCCAGAGGAACCACTGGCGCTGCTGGGCATAGGACAGTGGCGCGTGTTCCCCGGGACGACCGGGAACGATGGGCAGCCTGGCGACATCGATGCCCATCTCGTGGAGTTTGGCGAACATCTGCCGGCGCTTGTCCGCCGACAGGCCCTTGATACGCTCGACCAGCTGCTGGTTGCGACCTGTTGGTTCAAACATTTTCCGTCTCCAGTTCATCCAGCACGCCGAAAATCTGATCCAGCTCGGCGTCTTGCGACTGCGCCGAAATGTTGTGCTCCAGGTGCGCTGCCAGTTCACCCAAGGTGCGCAGGCCGTGGAACTCCCTGATCTTCAGCTCCACGCCAAGCTCGCTGCGCAGGCGCGACAGCAGCATGACCAGTTGCAGGGAATGGCCGCCGAGGGCGAAAAAGTCGTCGTTGAGGCCGACGCGCTCAAGGCCCAGCAGGTCCTGCCAGATCAGCGCCAGGCGCTGTTCAAGCTCACTGTGCGGTGCCACGTAATGTTGTTGCAGGAGGCTGGCATCCGCCGCCGGAAGCGCCTTGCGATCCAGCTTGCCGTTGGTGGTCAGCGGCAGTTCGGCCAGCAGCAACAGGTGCGCCGGGACCATGTACTCCGGCAGCTCGCTACGCAGCGCGCTCTTGAGCTGTTCGCGCAACTGCGCCTGTATTTCGGCATCGGCATTGATCAGCGCGGTGTCGCGTGGCACCAGATAGGCCACCAACTGCAAGGCCTCACCTTCACCCCACGGCAGCACGGCAACACTGCCGACGGCCTCGTGGGCCAGCAGGCGCGCTTCGATCTCGCCCAGCTCGATACGGAAGCCACGGATTTTCAGTTGATGGTCAATGCGGCCGATGTACTCGATCACGCCATCAGTCTGGTAACGGGCCAGATCGCCAGTGCGATACAGGCGGCCGCCGTCGGCACCGAACGGATCGGGCACGAAGCGGGTGGCGCTGAGGTCGCCACGTTTGAGGTAGCCCCGCGCCAGGCCGGCACGGCCGATGTACAACTCGCCGACGCAACCCTTGGGCACCGGGTTCAGGTCCGCATCGAGCAGGTACCAGGACAGGTCGGCAATCGGCTCGCCGATCGGGCTGCTTGCCTCGCCTTCAAGGTCGGCCAGCGACAGCGGCCGATAGGTGACGTGCACGGTGGTCTCGGTGATGCCGTACATGTTGACCAACTGTGGCGCACGGTCGCCGAAGCGTTCGAACCACGGGCGCAGGCTCTTTACGTCCAACGCCTCGCCGCCGAAGATCACCTGGCGCAGCGCGTGTTTGCCCGGCTCGGTGCAGGCGACCTGCATCAGTGCCTTGAACGCCGACGGGGTCTGGTTGAGTACGGTGACCCCTTCGGCGCACAGCAGTTGGTAGAACTCGCGTGGCGAACGGCTGATGTCGTGCGGCACTACGAGCAAGCGACCGCCGTACAACAGCGCGCCGAAGATTTCCCAGACCGAGAAGTCAAAACCGTAAGAGTGGAACAGGCTCCAGACATCCTGTGGGCCGAAGCTGAACCAGCCTTCGGTGGCCGCGAACAGACGCAGCACGTTACGGTGGCTGAGCAAGGTGCCCTTGGGTTTGCCGGTCGAGCCGGAGGTGTAGATCACATAGGCCAGATTGTCTGGACCAACGCGGGTCAGCGGGTCGTCTTCACGCAGCACTTGAGCGTCATCCAGCAACAGCACCGGCACGTCCGCCGGCATTGGCAGTTGCGCCTGCAACGCCGGCTGGGTCAGCAACAGGGCGATGCCGCTGTCGGCAATCATGTAGCCCAGACGCTCCTGCGGGTAGACCGGGTCGAGCGGCACATAGGCGCCGCCAGCTTTGAGGATCGCCAGCAAACCGACGAGCATTTCCAGGCTGCGCTCCACCGCCAGACCGACCAGCACATCCGGACCGACGCCACGGGCAATCAGGGTGTGGGCCAAGGCATTGGCGCGGCCATTGAGTTCGGCGTAGGTCAGTTGCTGCGCGCCGCAGGTCACCGCCACGGCGGCGGGCGCAGTGCGTGCTCGTTCGGCGATGAGCTGATGCAGACAACGCTCGACCGGGAAATCGACCGCAGTCTTATTCCAGTCCTGAACAATTGCCTGGCGCTCGTCGGCACCGAGCATGGGCAGCTCACTGATACGTTGCTGCGGCGTGTCGACCATCGCCTGCAGCAGCGCCTGCCAATGTCCGGCCAGACGCTCGATGGTCGACACGTCGAACAGGTCGGTGGCGTAGGTGAACAGCGCCTCGATCCCCTCGGTGGACTCGAAAGTGTCGAGCATCAAATCGAACTGCGAGGTCTTGCCGACCAGCGCCAGGCCTTCCAGGCTCAAGGCCCCCAGTTGTTGTGGCAGCGCGCCCTGACGCGCCTGGGCCTGATGGTTGAAGAGCACCTGGAACAGCGGGTGGTGGCTGGCGTCCCGTTGCGGTTGCAAGGCTTCGACCAGTTGCTCGAACGGCAGGTCCTGATGCGCCTGCGCCTCCAGCGCCGATTGCCTGACCTGACGCAGCAGGGTCGCCACCGTCATGTGCGGATCGATGTGCGCCTGCAGCACCTGGGTGTTGACGAAGAAACCGATCAGGCCTTCAGTCTCCAGCTGATGCCGGTTGGCCACCGGCACACCCACGCGGACCGTCGGCTGCCGGCTATAGCGATGCAGCACCATCTGCAGCGACGCCAGCAAGACCATGTACAAGGTGGCGCCTTCGTCCTGGGCCAGGGTCTTGAGCTGCGCACTCAGCGCGGGCGTCAGGCGCAGTGCCAGGGTCGCACCGCGGGCGCTTGCCCTGGCAGGCCGGGGACGATCAAGCGGCAGTTCCAGCACGTCGTGATCGTTGCCCAGTTGCGCGGTCCAGTAGGCCAGCTGCCGATCACGTTCGCCCGCAGCCATCTGTGCCCGTTGCCACTGTGCGTAGTCGGCGTACTGCACCGTCAACGCTGGCAAATTCAGCGGCTGGCCTTGGCTGAAAGCGCCGTAGCACTGCAGCAGTTCCTCGACCATGCGCTGCATCGACCAGGCATCGGAGACGATATGGTGCTGGGTCAGCGACAGCACATGGTCGTCCGCTGCCAGGCGCAGCAGCCCGACCCGCAGCAACGGCCCGTGCTCCAGGTCGAACAGGCGGCTGTTCTGAGTGTCGAGCCATGCCGCGAGCTGTTCGCCTGCGCCGTTCAAAAACGCTGTCTCGATCTTCAGTGAAGTCGCCGGGGCAATCCGCTGCACCAGCTGTTCACCCTGCTGGACAAAGGTCGTACGCAAGGTTTCATGGCGGGCAATCAGGCTGTCGAACGCCCGTTGCAGCGCCGCGACATCCAGGGCGCCACGCAGGCGCAGGGCAACAGGAATATGGTAAGCCGTGCTCTGCGGGTCCAGTTGCCAGAGGTACCACTGACGCTCCTGGGCATAGGACAACAGCAACGGCTGATCACGGTCCGCAGGCAGCAAGGGTGCCTGGCGAACCGGGGTCTGCGTTTGCAGGCTGGCAGCGAAGGCGCGCAAGGTGCTGTGCTCGAACAGACGCTTGAGCGGGACCTGCATGCCCAGCGCCTGCCCCAGGCGGGAGACCACTTGCGTGGCCAGCAGCGAGTGCCCGCCCAGGGCGAAGAAGTCATCCCCGGCGCCGATCTGTTGAACGTGCAGCACCTCGGCCCAGATGCGCGCGACGGTTTCTTCAAGCGGCCCTTGGGGCGCCACATAGTGTTGCTGCAAGAGGCTCGCATCCGGTGCTGGCAGTGCCTTGCGATCCAGCTTGCCGTTGGTGGTCAGCGGCAGTTCGGCCAGCAGCAACAGGTGCGCCGGGACCATGTACTCCGGCAGCTCGCTACGTAGCGCGGTTTTTAGCTGTTCGCGCAACTGCGCCTGCATTTCGGCACGGGCATCGAGCAGCGCGGTGTCGCGTGGCACCAGGTAGGCCACCAACTGCAAGGCCTCACCTTCACCCCACGGCAGCACAGCAACACTGCCGACGGCCTCGTGGGCCAGCAGGCGCGCTTCGATCTCGCCCAGCTCGATTCGGAAGCCGCGGATTTTCAGTTGATGGTCGATACGGCCGATGTACTCGATCACGCCATCGGCCTGGTAGCGGGCCAGGTCGCCAGTGCGATACAGGCGGCCGCCGTCGGCGCCAAACGGATCGGGCACGAAGCGGGTGGCACTGAGATCGCCACGCTTGAGGTAACCCCGCGCCAGGCCGGCACGGCCGATGTACAGCTCACCGACGCAGCCCTTGGGCACCGGATTCAGGTCCGCATCGAGCAGGTACCAGGACAAGTCGGCAATCGGCTCACCGATCGGGCTGCTCGCCTCGCCTTCAAGGTCAGCCAGCGACAGCGGCCGGTAGGTAACGTGCACGGTGGTCTCGGTGATGCCGTACATGTTGACCAGTTGCGGAGCGCCGTCGCCGAAGCGTTCGAACCACGGGAGCAGACTCTTCACGTCCAGCGCCTCGCCGCCGAAGATCACCTGGCGCAGCGCGTGTTTGCCCGGCTCGGCGCAGGCCACCTGCATCAGCGCCTTGAACGCTGACGGGGTCTGGTTCAGCACCGTGACCCCTTCGGCGCACAGCAGTTGGTAGAACTCGCGTGGCGAACGGCTGATGTCGTGCGGCACTACGAGCAAGCGACCGCCGTACAACAGCGCGCCGAAGATTTCCCAGACCGAGAAGTCAAAACCGTAAGAGTGGAACAGGCTCCAGACATCCTGTGGGCCGAAGCTGAACCAGCCCTCGGTGGCCGCGAACAGACGCAGCACGTTACGGTGGCTGAGCAAGGTGCCCTTGGGTTTGCCGGTCGAGCCGGAGGTGTAGATGACGTAGGCCAGATTGTCCGGGGCAACCCGGGTCAGCGGGTCGTCTTCGCGCAGTACCTGAACGTCGTCCAGCAACAGCACCGGCACGTCCGCCGGCACTGGCAACTGAGCCTGCAACGCCGGCTGGGTGAGCAACAAGGTGATGCCGCTATCGGCAATCATGTAGCCCAGACGCTCCTGCGGGTAGGCCGGGTCCAGTGGTACATAAGCGCCCCCGGCCTTGAGGATCGCCAGCAAGCCGATAAGCATCTCCAGGCTGCGCTCCACCGCCAAGCCAACCAGCACATCCGGACCGACGCCCCGGGCAATCAGGGTGTGGGCCAAGGCATTGGCGCGGCCATTGAGTTCGGCGTAGGTCAGTTGCTGGGTGCCGCAGGTCACCGCCACGGCGGCGGGCGCAGTGCGTGCTCGTTCGGCGATGAGCTGATGCAGACAACGCTCGACCGGGAAATCGACCACAGCCTTGTTACAGTCCTGAACAATTGCCTGACGCTCTTCGGCGCCGAGCATGGGCAGCTCGGCGATACGTTGCTGCGGCGTGTCGACCATCGCCTGCAGCAGCGCCTGCCAATGCCCGGCCAGGCGCGCAATGGTCGACGCCTCGAACAGGTCGCTGGCGTAGGTCAGCGCGGCACGCAGCTCCCCGGCCTGCTCATAGGTGTCCAGGGTCAGGTCGAACAGGGTCGTGCGGCTTTGCCGCTGCACCGGCTCCAGGTTCAATCCGGCCGCCAGCGAGTAGGCGCCGATATCCGCCACATGCGGCTGATGGTTGTACATGACCTGGAACAACGGCGTGCGGCTGGCGTCGCGCTCAAGCTTGAGGGCTTCGACCAGTTGCTCGAACGGCAGGTCCTGATGGGCCTGGGCACCCAGCACTACCGCCCTGACCTGCTCCAGCAAGCTGACGACGTCCTCCTGGCCGTCCACCCGCGTGCTTAATACCTGGGTGTTGACGAAGCAGCCGATCAGCCCTTCCACCTCGGCACGGTTGCGGTTGGCCACCGGCGAGCCGATGCGGATGTCCTGCTGGCCGCTGTAGCGATGCAGCAGCACGTTGAATGCCGCCAGCAGCAACATGAACAGGGTGACATTCTGCTGACGGGCGAAGCCGCGCAGTTGCTCGACCAGCGCCGGATCGAGGGCGAATTCGTGGCGTCGGCCACGATAGCCGGGCTGGGCCGGACGCGGATGGTCGAGCGGCAGCTCCAGCGCCGGATGGTCGTTGCCCAACTGTTCGAGCCAGTACGCCAGCTGGCGCTGCTGCTCCCCCGCTTCCAGCCAGCGGCGTTGCCACAGGGCGTAATCGCTGTACTGGATCGCCAGCGCCGGTAAGGCTGGCGCCTGCTTGTGCAGATGGGCCGCATACAGCTGGCTGAATTCCTCGATCAGCACGTTCATCGACCAGCCGTCCGAGACGATGTGGTGCAAGGTCAGCAACAGCACATGCTCATCGGCCTTGAGTTTGAGCAAGTTGATGCGCAGCAGCGGGCCCTGCGTCAGGTCGAAGGGTTGTAGCGCCTGCTGCTGGGCCAGTTCGTGCACCTGCTGCTCGCGGTCCGCTTCGGCCATACCGCTGAGGTCCAGGTGTGCGACTTGCGGCCACTGCGGCGCGGGCGCCAGCACCAGGCGCTCGTCAGCCTGCTGGATGAATACGCTGCGCAGGGTTTCATGGCGCTCTACCAGGCTGACAAAGGCCTGCTCCAGCGCCGCAACGTCGAGCGCGCCGCGCAGACGCACGGCACTCGGCAGGTTGTAGGCGCCGCTGGCAGGCTCCAGTTGCCACAGCAACCACATGCGCTGCTGGGCATAGGACAAGCCGTCGCGCTCGGCCACCGGCACCTGGGCCGGGATCGGAAACTGGGCAAAGTCGACCCCTTCGCGGGCCAGCCCCTGAAGAAAGATGCGGCGCTTTTCCAACGGCAACTCTATGAATCGGCGGGCAAGCTTGCGGGCATCTTCGGCATTCATCGACTTTCATCCATCCAGAGGAACAACGAGCCTGCAGGCCCGGTAGTCCAAGAAAAACGGATGAACGCGAATGAAAATTAACGACAATAGGTATATCGTTCCGCAAAACAGAAACATTTACTTTCAACTACGGCTGCGGGTTTTACGATTCTCGTTCGTCTTATCTATTGCAGTCCCAAGGCTGAGCATCGGCTCGACCTCAATTTCTCTGAAAAGACACCTGCAATGTCCCAAAAAGCGAAAAAATCCAAGTCCAGACTGTGGTTTCTCGTCCATAGCTGGCTCGCCCTGCCGATCTGGTTTTTCGTCCTGATCGTCTGCGTTACCGGCACCCTGGCCGTGGTCAGCCAGGAAATCGTCTGGCTGGCCAACCCGGATGTGCGCGCCAGCAAACCCAGCGACGACGCCCAGCCGCTGAGTTTCCAGCAGGTGCTCGATGCCTTGCACAAGGCCGAGCCGGACATGGCGGTGCGCTTTCTGAGCCAGCCGGACGGCTCGCACTTCGCCCTCAATGCCTCGGTCACCTACCCCGACGGCAGCGCCCCGACCCTGTACGTCAACCCGTACACCGGGGCCATCCAGGGCAAGGTGCCAGACTTCAACTTCGAAGCCTTTACCCGCGCCCTGCACGGCTGGTGGCTGGTGCCGTTCACCAACGGCTACAGCTGGGGCTGGTACCTGGTGTCCTTGCTCGGCCTGCCGATGCTGGCCTCGCTGGTGACCGGGCTGGTGGTCTATAAAAAATTCTGGAAGGGCTTCTTCAAGCCGACCTTGCGCTTTAACCACGGCGCGCGGATTTTCTGGGGCGACTTTCACCGCCTGAGCGGGATCTGGTCGATCTGGTTCATTGCAGTGATCTCGATCACCGGCACCTGGTTCCTGATCCAGGCGATTCTGGGCGATAACCATGTGACCATCTCCACCGAGCCGGTGGTACCGGTGATCGCCCGTGAAGACGTGCCGCTCACCGCCACCGGCGAGCCAGCGCCGCGCATCAGCCTGGACGACGCCACGCGCATCGCCAAGGAGCAGATCCCCGGCCTCGACGTGAGCTTCGTCACCCTCCCCGGCAACGCCTACTCGCACGTCTACCTGGGTGGCCGCGGCTGGTATCCGTTGATGTTCCAGACCGTGAACGTCAACCCCTACAACAGCAAGATCGAAGCACAGTTCCTGCTCAGCGACCGCTCGGCCCTGGAGTTCGTCACCGAATCCATGCGCCCCTTGCACACCGGTGACTTCGGCGGCCTGATCATCAAACTGATCTGGGCGTTCTTCGGCCTGGTGCTGTCGATGATGGTCCTCAGCGGCCTGCTGATCTGGACCAAGCGCACCGCACAGGCCACCGCCGCCGCGCTCAAGCGCAGCGAACGCGCGCCACGCAAGGACGCCAAAGCCAACGCCGACACCGCTACGGAGGCCAGCCTATGAGCAAGGCAGCAGTTGCGCCGCAAAGCCCGCTGAGCCGCTTCTGGCACAAATGGCGTTTTCACCTGAACATCCTGCTGTTGCTGATCCCGCTGGGCTTCATGCCGAAGTACTTCGCCGAGCAGGCGATGTTTCGCGGCGACAGCGGCCTGGGTGAGCGCGAACTGGGCGACATCCAGGTCGGCCCGTGGAGCCTTAAGCTGGCCGAGCTGCGCGATGACGCGCCGGTGGCCGACGGCCCGGCCGGTCACTTCAAGTCGTTTAACGCCAGTATCTGCAGAACCTGCATCGACCAGGTCAAGGCCGCCTACCTGCGCATTGGCAAGCCGCGCAGCCTGCGCGCCGCCGGCACGATCTTCTTCGGCCCACCCTACCGCATGGGCAACAGTCTGCCGATCCCGGCCAAGACCCGCCCGGACGCTGAACTCTGGATCACCCTCGAAGGCTGGGACGGCAGCATGCACCAGGCATCGATACCGCTGGCCAAGGCATCGCCGGCCACCGTTGCCTGGCTGAACAAACAAGGAGGCAAATGATGAAGTCCACCGCCCGCAAGCTGCTCATGCCCCTGCTGTTGCTGGGCGCCGCCAGCCCGGCCCTGGCGCACAACCCGATGTGCGAATGCAAGCCGATCGACGGCGAGCAGATCGAGTGCACCGGCGGCTTTTCCGACGGCAGCGGCGCGCCGGGGGTGACCCTCGATGTGATCGGCTACAACGAGGAAATCCTCGTACCCGGCAAGCTCGGGGAGAACTCCAAGCTGACCTTCAAGCGCCCTGAAGGCGAGTTCTACGTGCTGTTCGACGCCGGCCCCGGTCACGTGGTGGAAATCGACTACGCAGATATCGAGCAATGAGCCGCGCCCAGGTAGTACGCCCGGCCGGTGCCGGGCACGAAACCCTGTATGTGTTGCTGGTCAGTCTGCTGATCCTCGCGGTGGCGGCCGGCATCGTCGCCCTGCGCGGCGAACGCCATGACGAAGTCAGCATCGAGGCCCATCAACTCGACGCCCGCCGCGACCTCAGCGCCGCCGAACAAGGGGTGTATGCCGACCTGCGGGTGGCCTTCGAGGAAATCCAGTTGCGCCGCGAGGAAGACCCGGCCCTGGTCGAGGTATCGGAGCTGGTCGAAGAAGGCTTCCCACCGTTCGTAAAAGATGCCAGCAGCGCCAGCCGGGGTGAGCATCAATGGCAATTGCTCGGTGACCAGGCCTACCTGGGCCTGAGCCAGTCACCGAGCACCGCCGGCAGCTTTCTCATGCTGATCCCTGCGAACCATGACGGCGCCGCCGATGTCTGGCTACAGCGCAAGGCTGACGCCAGCGTTCCTGCCGACTTGAGCCCTGCCGCCCTGATCGCCGCCGGCTGGCAGCAGATCGCCGCCCACTACGACGCCGGCGTCACCCGCCAGCATCGCCACTGACACAAGGACGCCCCATGCTTCGCTCCGCACTCGCCCGTCGTCTGTTGACTGTGTTCATGGCTGTGGCCCTGCCCGGCCTGGCCCAGGCCGCCGTCGATGGCAAACCGCTGCGTATCGGCATCACCCTGCACCCGTACTACAGCTACGTAACCAACATCGTCGGCGACAAGGCCGAAGTGGTGCCACTGATTCCGGCCGGCTTCAACCCGCACGCCTACGAGCCGCGGGCCGAAGACATCAAGCGCATCGGCAGCCTCGACGTGGTGGTGCTCAACGGCATCGGCCATGACGACTTTGCCGACCGCATGATCGCCGCCAGCGAAAAGCCGCAGATCACCGTGATCGAATCCAACACCAACGTCCCGCTGCTGGCCGCCACCGGTGTTGCCGCACGCGGCGCGGGCAAGGTGGTCAACCCGCACACCTTCCTGTCGATCAGCGCCAGCATCGCCCAGGTCAACAACATCGCCCGCGAACTGGGCAAGCTCGATCCGGACAACGCCAAGTACTACAGCCAGAATGCCCGCGCCTATGCCAAGCGCCTGCGCAAACTGCGCGCCGATGCCCTGGCCCAGGTCACTGAAGCACCCGGCGCCGAGTTCCGCGTTGCTACCATCCACGCCGCCTATGACTACCTGGTGCGTGAGTTCGGCCTGGAAGTCACTGCAGTGGTCGAACCGGCTCACGGCATCGAGCCAAGCCCGAGCCAGTTGAAGAAAACCATCGACCAGCTCAAGGCCCTGGACGTGAAGGTGATCTTCTCGGAGATGGACTTCCCCTCGGCCTATGTCGAAACCATCCAGCGCGAGTCCGGGGTGAAGATCTACCCGCTGACCCACATCTCCTACGGCGACTACAGCAAGGAGAAGTACGAAGTGGAGATGAAGCGCAACCTCGACACCGTGGTCCGTGCGATCAAGGAGTCGAAGGCATGACCGTCGCCGAAACCGTCATCACCCCGCCGTGCGGGCCGGACATCGAGTTCGCCGGCATCGACCTGACCCTGGGGCGCACGCGGATTCTCGATCAGGTCAGCTTCAAGGTCGCCGCCGGTAGCGTGCATGCCCTGGTCGGCCCCAATGGCGGCGGCAAGAGCTCGCTGGTGAAAACCCTGCTCGGGCAGATGCCGCATCAGGGCCAACTGACCCTGACCTGGCCCGGCGACACCCAGGTGATCGGCTACGTGCCGCAAGCGCTGGAGTTCGACCGCGGCCTGCCGATGACCGTCGACGACTTCATGGCTGCCATGTGCCAACGCCGCCCGGCGTTCCTTGGCCTGTCGCGCAAGGTGGCCCCGGCCATCGATGCGGCGCTGCAGCGGGTCGGCATGCTCGACAAGCGCAAGCGGCGCATGGGTGCCCTCTCCGGTGGTGAGCGTCAGCGTGTGCTGCTGGCTCAGGGACTGATCCCGGCCCCGCAACTGCTGGTGCTGGACGAGCCGATGTCAGCGCTGGACGAAGCCGGCATCCAAGTGTTCGAACGCCTGCTGCTGGACTGGCGTGCGGCAGGCACTACGGTGCTGTGGATCGAGCACGACCTGCAAGCCGTGGCGCGCCTCGCCGACAAGGTCACCGGGCTCAGCCGCCGGGTACTGTTCGACGCCCCGCCGAAACAGGCCCTGACCCCGGATCGCCTGCTCAGCCTGTTCTCCATCCACCCGCGCAGCGAGAGCGTCGCCTGATGAACTACGAAGAATTTCGCCTGCTGATCCAGGGCTGGGCCAGTTCCGGCTACCTGCCCGAAGCCCTGGCCTATGGCTTTGTGGTCAATGCCCTGCTCGCCGGGCTGATGATCGGCCCGGTGCTCGGCGGGCTCGGTACCCTGGTGGTAGTCAAACGCTTTGCGTTCTTCTCCGAAGCGGTCGGCCACGCCGCGCTGACCGGGGTGGCCATCGGCATCCTCCTCGGTGAACCCTACACCGGCCCGTACGGCAGCCTGTTCGGCTACTGCCTGCTGTTCGGCATCCTCCTGAACTTTTTGCGCAACCGCACCGGGCTGTCGCCAGACACCCTGATCGGCGTGTTCCTCTCGGTGTCCCTGGCCCTGGGCGCCAGCCTGCTGCTGATGCTGGCCGGCAAGATCAACGTGCACATCCTCGAAAACGTCCTGTTCGGCTCGGTACTCACCGTCAGCGGCCAGGACCTGCTGGTGCTCGGCATTGTCGGCACGCTGGTACTGGCACTGGCCCTGCCGCTGTACAACCGCATCATGCTGGCCAGCTTCAACCCGCAGCTGGCGGCGGTGCGTGGTGTGGCGGTGAAGAGCCTGGACTACCTGTTCGTGGTGCTGGTGACCCTGGTCACAGTGGCTGCGGTGAAGGTCATCGGCGCCATCCTTGTCGGTGCCCTGCTGGTGATTCCGGCGGCGGCGGCGCGTTTGATCAGTCAGTCGCTCAAGGGCTTTTTCTGGGCCTCGGTGCTAATCGCCACCCTGAGCACCCTGGTCGGTATCCTGCTGCCGATCGTCTTTGACCTGCCGGTGCCCTCGGGCGCGGCGATCATCCTCGTCGCCGGCTGCTGCTTCGCCCTCGCCGCCCTGGCCCGCGGCCTTGTTCCACGCCTGCAAGGAAATCCGGCATGACCTTCAATCTCAAGCACCTGTGCCTGGCCCTGGCCCTCGCCGGCCTGCCTACCCTGAGCCTGGCGCAGAATGCCCCGGCTGCGGCCCAGCAATCGGCCGGAGTCACCGTCCTCGCTTCGCTGCCGGTCACCCACGCCCTGGCCAGCGCCCTGCTCGACGGTACCGCAGTCAAACTGCAGCGCGCGGCACCGGCGAACATTCCGGCGTCGCGCCAGCCGTCCTACTTCAGTGGCCGCGGTGGTCCGAGCCTGCAGAAAGCGGCGAGCCAGGCGGATGCGGTGATCGCCCTGCGTTCGATCTGGAGTGACGATCCGCTGTATCCGGTGGCGCGGCGCAGCAATATCCGCATCGTCGAAATCGACGCCGCCCGCCCGGTGGATGGCGCCCTGCCGGGGATCGCGGTGCAAGGCAACAACGCCTTTGCCGCCTATCCGTGGCTCAACCCCACCAACTTCGGGCGCATGGCAGATGTACTGGCTAACGACCTGGGCCGTCTGAGTCCAAGCGAGCAGCCGAAGATCCAGGCCAACCTGGCGAGCCTCAAGCGCCAGTTGCTGGAGCTCAGCGCCGGTAGCGAATCGCGTCTGGCCGAAGCTGACAACCTGAGTGTGGTGAATCTTTCCGACCGTCTGGATTACCTGATCAGCGGCCTGAACCTGGACCTGATCGACCACCCGCGGGTAGCGGACGACCAGTGGGATGCGGCGGCACTCAAGCGCCTGGGTGATGATCTCAAGGGGCAGGATGTAGCGTTGGTGCTGCACCACAAGCAGCCGAGCAAGGAAGTCGCGGAGGTGATTGCCGCCTCAGGTGCCAAGCTGGTGGTGGTGGATACCGATCCGCAGGATACGCTGGCGGGGTTGAAGGCCAGTGTTGAGCAAGTGGTGGGGGCGCTGGTCAGCGGCAACACCTGACATCGCCGTTTTCTGTAGGAGCGGATTTATCCGCGATGGGGCGCGTAGCGGCCCCAAAAAAAGGGACTGCTGCGCAGTCCATCGCGGATAAATCCGCTCCTACAATCAGCGTTTCATGCAGCGCTGATAGCGCTCATCCACCCGGTTGGCGAACCAGGCCGTGGTCAGTTTGCGGGTGATCTTCGGGCTCTTCAGTTCAATCCCCGGCAGCTGCGCGCGCGGCAGTGGCTTACCGGTTTTGCCCTCAGCCAGGGCATAGACCCCGCTGTACAGCCGGGTCTCTTCAAAATCCAGGCTGTCACCCTTCTCCAGCTGACTGCGGATACTCGGATTACGCAGCCCCAACTGCTCGCCCAGACGCCGCGCCGCCTTCTCGGTAGTGCCGGGCATGATCGCCCCCGGCGCAATCAGGTCACCATCGAGCGCCAGCTTCACGCCGCTGGCACGGCTCAGGGCACTCTGGAACGCGGCATTGCGGCTGGCATACCAACCGGCGTTGAAGTCGGCAAAGCGGTACACCTGGCGCTCATAGTGGCTAGGGTAACCCAACAGGTGAGCGATGCCGAAGTACATCCCGCCACGGCGGCTGAACACTTCCTGGCGAATCGTTCCTTCATGGCTGTACGGGTAGTCGCGGGCATTGCGTTCGGCAAAGTCGATGCTGACCTGCATCGGCCCACCGGTACGCACCGGGTTCAAGTCACCCAGCAAGGTGCGGCCCATCGGCAGGCTGCCAATCAGGTCATCGAAAATTGCGCTGAGCTGTTTTTCACTGCGCACGGCATCAAGCCGTTCACTGTAGGTTTTGCCATTGGGTGAACGGGTTTGCAGCGCACCTTTTACCAACATCTGCGGGATATGCAGGCGGGCGGCGCGGCGGTCGATCTCCTGGCGGGCGATGCGGCCCAGGCCAGGCACCTGCGGGTCGGCCTGGAAGGTCGACTCCTGTTCGGTCACGGCCAGCACCGCGCACAAATTGGAGCGACTGGGGGTGATCTTCTGCGTGGTGAAGGCCGTCTGGATATCCCGGGCCCAGCCTTCACGGTCCTTGGTGGCGGCCGGCAGCAGGCGCTGGATCTGCGCGCGTACCTTGGCCGGATCCGACTCAGGCGCTTCACGCTGGGTGACGCAGCCCTGTACCGTCAGCAACACGGCAACGCCAAACACTAAACCTCGAACTTGCATGCACCACCCTCGCCTTTTGTGGCAACAGCAGCACAGTAGCGAGGGCGGGGCCTGACTGCAATCAGCAGCCCGGCTTGCTCAGCTCGGTACCAATGGTCACGGCAGTGATCGCCACCGGCTTGAAGCTCTGCAAGGCAATCGGGTCGAAACTGCGATCACAGTTGTATTTGTTGTCGACGACAAACTCCTCGCCCTTGTGCTTTTTCATCTCCGCGCTCCACTTGCTGGCTGCGTCGATGGCCGCGTCATCGGTGAGCATGGCTTCGACCTTCACCTGGGTGAAATCGATCGCCCGCGGGCCTTCCCACAGTGCATACACCGAGGGGTCGTAGGCGTTGCCGCACATTTCCAGGCAATCGGCGTAAAACTCCAGCGGTCCGCCCGTGGACTGGTGCAGCGCGGCGAAGGTCAGCGGCTGGTTGGCAGGCGGCGCGAAGTCACCGATGAACGAGCTCAAGTCGGCCTTGCAGGCAGGCGACAGCGCCAGGCGCAACTGATGGACAGTGCCACCGGTAGCGTCGGCGGTGATCTCGCAGCCTTGCACCTTGTAGGTGTGGGTGTCGCCAAAACTGGTACGGGCAACGCCGGCAACCGACTCGAAGTACTTGAGGTTGGTGCCGAGCATTTCGCCGTTGAACACCTGGGTAACGGTAGCCTGAGCCTGGGCAAGCACAGGCAGGCCGGCAAGGGCCAGGGCGGAAACAAGCGGCAGCAAGGCGCGGGCTTTCATGGGAACATCCTGTCGATATGAATTTGCCGCGCACTCTAATGCACTTGCCGAGCCTGAGCCACCTGCCCGTGCACGGTTCAGGGTTGTTCGCCGACCATGTAAGTCTTGCTGATATGGCGGAACTGCTCATGTGCTGAGCTTTCCATCAGCTCGAACACGACCATCTCGCGGGTGACAATCTGCGCCCCGGCATCACGCATGCGCGCGATACCGGCAGCCTTGCTGGCTACCGTTCGACTGTCACAAGCATCTTCGACCACGAACACCTGCTTGCCCAGCGCGCGCAGGCCAAGCACGGTTTGCAGCACGCAGATATGGGTTTCCATGCCGCAGACAATCACCTGCTCGCGGGCAAGCAGCGAGGCTGGCAGGCATTCGCCAGCGACACAGGAAAAGTGCAGTTTCTCCACCACCTGGGCATCCGGCGATGCTGCCTTGAGGGCGGCAACGGTATGGCCGAGCCCCTTGGGGTACTGCTCGGAAATCACCGTCGGCAGCCCCAGCTCGGCGGTGGCCGCCATCAGCCAGCGGGTGCGGGCCAGCGTGCCGTCCGGGTCGCTGACGGCACCAATAAGTTTTTCCTGCACATCGATAACCAGCAAGCTGGCCTGATTCGCCTTGATCAACATCCCTTGCACCTGCGTCGTGGTTGAACCGCCAAGGCTCGCCCAGCGCCGGGCATCACGTCAATCCCGGCGCTAAGCCGACAGTCGATACGGCTCCAGCGCGGCGCTGAGTACACCCAGCACCCGATCTTCATGCTCATGGATAAAGAAGTGACCACCGGGGAAGGTCTCCAGCGAGAAATCTCCCAGGGTTTCCCGCCGCCAGGCCAGTAACTGCTCTTCGGTGGCGCGATCGTCTTCGCCACCGAGCACATGCAGCGGACAGTGCAGCGGTGGACGCTGACGATAGGCGTAGCGGCCACAGAGGAGAAAATCACCGCGCAGCACCGGCAGGGTCAGGCTCATCAGCTCCTGGTTGGCCAGCACCTCTTCCGGCGTGCCCTGCAGCTTGCGCAGCTCATCGATCAGCACCTCATCGCTTTTCGGCTCGCGCCAGTTGCCACCGTCGTAGTCTTCCCGCCGGGTCGGTGCGGCCGTGCCGCAGGCAAACAGCGCAACCGGCGACGGGCAGCCAAGGGCCTGCAGCTCGTGGGCCAGCTCGAAGGCTAGCAAGGCCCCCAAGCTATGGCCGAGCAAGGCATAGGGTTGGCTGGCGGCCAGACGTTGTTCGCTGGCCAGTTGCCGAGCCAGGGCCTGCATATCGGTTTGCACCGGCTCGCCCATGCGCGCACCGCGCCCGGGCAATTCCACCGGGCGCAGCATCAGCCAGGCCGGCAGCTTGCGCCGCCAGCGGCTGTAGACCATGGCACTGGCCCCGGAATACGGCAGGCACAGCAAGTTCAGTGACGACACCGCCTGCCCCTTACTGCGCTGCTGCGGATTCGGCCATCTTCTGGCGCAGGCTCAGCGGGCGCATGTCGGTCCAGACTTCATCGATGTAAGCCAGGCAATCCTTCTTCAGGCCGCTTTTGCCCACGGTGCGCCAGCCGGCCGGCACAGCCTTGTAGTCAGGCCAGATGGAATACTGCTCTTCGTGGTTGACCACTACCTGGAACACGATATCGTCGCGGTCGAATACGGATGTCATTGCCTGTCTCCTGGATTGATTGGGCCCGCCGCGCAGCTGGCGTACGGTGGCTACCAAGAGAACGAACCAGGTTGCGAGAAAATTAGTGGCTCGCGTGCGCTGCGTTGCCTGCGCCCAGGCGTAACATGCTTTGTGTGTGCGGTACTGGATAAATACGCTGCAAAGCGCCATCCTCCCCGCCTTTTGCCCGTTCACCTCGCCAAGGAACCCTCCCATGCCAATCCAAGCCCTCACCGCCAGCGAGTTCGCCTTCATCGACGACACCCTGCTCAAGTATGGCGACGACCACTCGGTGCTCAACATGTCCGAGCTCGACGGGTTCTGCACCGCGCTGGTTTCGAGCCCGGCGCAGGTCGACATTGGCGAGTGGTTTCCGGCGATCTTCGGTGGTCAGACGCCGCAATGGGAATCGCCTGAAGAATGCCGGCAGTTCATTGATCTGTGCGTGCGGCACCTGAATGCCCTCGCCACTCAGCTGGCTACCGAGCCGCAAGCCTTCAAGGCGCGGTTTGATGAGACCGAGCACAATGGCCAGCCACTGACGCTGGCGGAAGAATGGTGCTTTGGCTATGTGCGGGGCGTTTCCATTGCTAACTGGCCAGGGCTGCCTGAGGGGTTGGCGGGTCAGCGGCAGAAAATTACTGATTGTGCCGAGCAGGATAACTTTGAACTGCCGGTGGATCTGGATGTGGTGTTGCACCGTCAGCGGGTTGCGGCGATTGAGCCGGCTGCGCGGGCTTTGCATGACTACTGGCTCAGCCAACGCTGACCCCTCCGGTGGGAGCGGGCTTGCCCCGCGATGAGGCCCTCAAATATCACCCGGGTAGCTATAGTCATTGGCTGAGCCTTTTTTCCTCAGCCATCCCATGACTTGTAGAGAGGTGCCTCATGTACACCATCGGCTACGCTGCCCAAACGCCCAGCGCGCCGCTTGCGCCGTTCGAGTTTGAGCGCCGCGGCTTGCGCCCCAATGATGTCGCCATGCAGATCCTCTACTGCGGCGTCTGCCACTCGGACCTGCACCAGGCCCGTGACGACTGGGGCATCAGCCGTTATCCGATCGTGCCCGGGCACGAGATCATCGGCCGGGTCACCGAGGTCGGCAGTGATGTGACCCGCTACAAGGTCGGCGACGCGGTAGCGGTGGGCTGCATGGTGGACTCCTGCCAACAGTGCGACCAGTGCCGCAAGGGCGAAGAGCAGCTGTGCCGGGCGAACAACACCCAGACCTACAACGGCCTCGACCGCATCAGCAAAGAACCGACCTACGGCGGCTACTCCAAACACCTGGTGGTGCGCGAAGAATTCGTCCTGCGTGTGCCCGATGGTCTGGACCTGGCCAAGGCCGCGCCGCTGCTGTGCGCCGGCATCACCACCTACTCGCCGCTGCGCACCTGGAATGTCGGACCGGGCAGCCGGGTGGCGGTCATCGGCCTCGGTGGCCTGGGCCATATGGCGGTGAAGCTGGCGGCCGGGATGGGTGCATTTGTCACCGTGCTCAGCCGCACCCCGGACAAACTCGCCGACGCCCTTGAACTGGGCGCCGACAAGCTACTGGTATCGACCGACGCCAAGGCCATGGCGGCGGCGCGGTCGAGCTTCGACCTGATCATCGACACCATCCCCGTGCGCCACGACGTCTCGCCGTACATGGCGCTGCTCGATGTTGATGCCACCCTGGTCATCGTCGGCCAGGTCGGCCCCATTGACGAACAGCTCACCCTGCCCTTCATCCTCGGTCGCCGACGCCTGGCCGGTTCACCGATTGGCGGCATCGCCCAGACCCAGGAAATGCTCGACTTCTGCGCGCGTAAAAACATCCTCCCGGACTGCGAAATGATCCGCATGGACCAGATCAACGAAGCCTTCGAACGCATGGAGCGCTCGGACGTGCGCTACCGCTTCGTCATCGACATGGCCAGCCTCACCGCCCCGAAGACCTGACAGACACCGCAACACCTGTAGGAGCTGGCAAAGCCGGCGATCGACCGCAAAGCGGTCGCAACCCGGCCGCCCCCAAATAAATGGCCTTCGCCGCCTCACAACATCTTCATTTTTCAACGCTGGACACCACTAATGGCCAATTAGTAGCATCACACCCACAGAACCACCCTACCCCAACAAAAACAACCAGCCAGGGAGGCTGAATGAGCAGCATTGTCCACCGCCCGATCCACCTAGCAGTGCGCCCCACCCTCACCTGGATCGACACCTGGCAAGGCCCGGACAACGGTTTGATCCGCTGCTGGGAAATCGGCCGCGAACGCGCCCTCAAACACCCCGACATCGCCCAGCGCTGCCTCGCTGGAGAACTGCCGGTACTGGGCTGGAAAGGCGGCGTGGAACGCACCCTGAAAAAGCGCGAAAAATTCGGCTCGCTCAAATACCTCGCCCAATGGCAAGGCCTGCGCGGCGAAGACCTGCAGATCGACACCGGAGCCGAGCTGACCCTCAACTGCAGCCGCACCGGTATGGTGGTGACCTTTACGCCGGATCAGAGCAAGTACTACAACCCGCAGGTTGAAATTGAGGATTGAGGAGCGTTGCGTCATGGTCGACTTGCATCAGGAATTCCAGAACAGCCGCTTCTACCATCAGGCCCGAATCGACCGTCGTTCAGCCGATGCCTTGCTCGGCATCGCTGCTGGCCTGACGGCAGACAGCACCATCAATCAGCAGGAAGCCGAGTTCCTCAAAAGCTGGATTGAACAGCACCTGGCTCACCTCGATGACCCGGTCATCAACCTGCTCTACCGGCGCCTGGCCGACATGCTCAGCGATGGGATTCTGGATGCCGATGAGTCTGCGGAATTGCTGGATGTACTCCAACAGTTCACTGGCGTTCCTAACAGCAGCGTCAGGCCCTTCACCGCACCAACCACCCTCCCCCTGAACAATCCTGCACCGGTATTGGATTGGTCGGAACGGGTGTATCTATTCACTGGTGCTATGGCCTTTGGACCACGCAAGGAATGCGAAGCGCTGGTGCTTGAGCGCGGTGGATTGATTGGCGGTTCAGTGAGCAAGAAAGTGCACTACCTGGTGGTGGGTAGTGTCGGGAATGAGCAATGGCTGCACAGTAGTTACGGGACGAAGATCAAGAAGGCAGTGGAGATCAGGGAGGCTGGTGGGGGAATTGCGATTATTAGTGAGGAGCATTGGCAGAGGGCAGTGTTTGGATGACTTGAAGTGGTGTCCAGAATCACTACGCCAGTTCATGATTGCCTCCTTGCCGATAAGGAGATCGCCATGACACCAAACAAAGCCTGCCCCGTCATCCTCCGCCATTCGCCTGGCCCTAGCATTCTATTGTTCCAGCATCCGCTGGCTGGGGTGCAACTGGTCAAAGGTACGATCGAGAACCGGGAAACGCCTGCCCAGGCTGCGCTTCGCGAATTGAAAGAAGAATCCGGGATCGACTCGGCTACGGTTGTAACGGATTTGGGCTGCTGGGATGCCGGGTATCTGGATCAGGTATGGGCGTTTCAATTGTGTGAGGCGGGAGTAGTGTTGCCGGATCAATGGGCTCACGACACGCTCGATGACCATGGGCACACTTTCAGGTTTTTTTGGGCTCCGCTTGACGACTTGCCGTTTGACCTTTGTCATCCGGTCTTTTGTCGGGCGATGCTGCATCTGACAGCCATGTTGGCGGTGCGTAGTTACGAAGGTAGCTATTAAGCGAACCAGCGCTGGTTATCCATTCTTGGCACTTTGAAACTCATCTACACTTACACTCTCACTGAGTGCACCGCTGTGTTTCGTCGGCTAGCTACTCACTCGAGCGAACACTGCCATAAAGCAACAGTGTTGCTCAACTCGTACCTTATTGGGCTTCATACAAATGAGGAGCAACCCCATGACTACCTATAAGCACGCTCGGTCCGCAGCATTCCTGGCGCTTTGGTGTCTACCTCTGCTCCCGGCCTCTGCATATGCAGAGGCTCCCGACATGAAGAACTGCCTGCAGTTGACGGTGAAGGACCATACGAACATTATCCTGTCGATTCAAAAAAACGTGGAGCCTATTACTGCTCTGGTGCGGAAACAAAACGTCGACGTCCTTGCACGATCTCCACAGACTTCAAAGTCGCTGTTGGTTGCAATATCCAAGAGTCAGATTCTGGACGATACAACGAATCAAAAGTTGGATCTGGCGGCCTCGTGCCTGTCACTTACACCCGCTTCCAGCATTCCGGCAAAATCGCGTGCCGCTATTCTTGAAGCCGCGCGGGAGCTTGACAACGCTGATAGCGTGCCCAACGCTATCGAAAGACTCGGCAATCTACAAACGAAATACGCGGACTTCAACGACGTTCGTGAAGGGCTCATGGTTGCCACTACGGTTCTGCGGGACGGTCAACAGACCATATACAGCGAGCACGCATTCCAGACGCTGGCAGCTCGTAGTGCAGAACAACCATTGGCTAAGGCCAAGAGCGCGAGCGAACATGCACTCGATCTTGCGGTCGCGGACGGAAAAGGGGCCGTTAACGGCGGAGTAGGAGGCTGCATCGCCGGGTTACTCGCTGGCGGCGTGGGTTGCGTTTCGGGTGCTATAGCCGGAGGCGTCGCCGCCGCGATCGGAAACTCTGCCCAGGAACTTATCGAGAAAGTATGGGAGCATGCGAAATGACGCCCAATAGGTACGCGCGGGTATCGATGCACATGACGCTTTGGTACATGCGTCGATGTACTTGCGTTGCGCCAATGACACGGGGATGCAGGCCTGTGACAAGGTCGACCCGGATACCCGCGGGGTGATCTGGGCGACGCTGCATTCCATCGAGATGGCCAAAGGGTTGGTCGATGCGTTGCTCGATGGTATCGAGGAAGAGATGGTGGAACGTCGGGTACCGAAATAACCAGCCTGGTCCTACTCAAGCAACATCGTACTGGGGCCGCAGATTCGGCCCCCCTACACAGCCGACATCGAAGCCTGCTAGAGACTCAAGCGCTCACTCTCCCTGGCAATGCCCTTCACTCCGAAACACCGAAACTCAATGCTGCCAACGTCAGTATCCAAACTGACGATATTGGTGATAAACCCACCTTTAACGCTGACCTCGCGGATCAGGGCCAAGGGCAGTTCCGAGCCTACTGTTGCGCAGTCCAGACCGCCAGCTCATAGCCATCCGGGTCGATGAAATGAAACCTGCGCCCGCCGGGAAACGAAAAGATCTCGCGGCTGATAACAGCGCCCAGACCTTCAAGACGCTGCTGCACTGCATCAAGGTCATCCGCATACAGGATGATCAGTGGCCCGCCCGGCCGCACCGCCTCGCCAGTGGTGAAACCACCGGTAAGCCGACCATCGCTGAACTCGGTATAGCTCGGCCCGTAATCGACGAATGTCCAGCCGAACGCAGCGCCATAGAAGGCTTTGCTGCGCGCGATGTCGCTGACGTTGAATTCAATGTTGTCGATCTGACGATCATTCCCTCGAACGCTCATGCGTGGCTCCTTGCTGAGTTATGTTTCGCAGCCATGGGGTTTACACCCCATGGCTGACAAAAACAACAGTTCAGAGGATCAACGCGAAGCCCAGGCGTTAAACCGCTGCTCCAGGTGTTCGCCATGGTCTGCCCAGAACAGCGCATCTACCGGCACTTGCTGGGCGAGGTTCTCAGGAGCGGTGGGTAGTTCGGCGATGCGCGCTTTGTCGAGCAGGTCCATCGCCTGCAGGTTGGCCGCGCCGTAGTCGATGTGCTCGGCGAAGCTTTTCTGCTGCACCGGCTCCAGCGAGAAGGCGATGAACTCGCGGGTTTTCTCCTGGCGTGACGCACCGCGCGGGATGGCCCAGGAGTCGAACTCGTAGAGCCCGCCGGACCAGACGATTTTCAGGTCATAGGTTCTGCGTTGCTCGGCCGAGAGGCGGCCGTTGTACACCGAGCTCATCACCACATCCCCCGCTGCGAGGTACTGCGGCGGCTGTGCGCCGGCTTCCCACCACTGGATGTGCGGTTTGATCTGATCGAGTTTGGCGAAGGCACGATCCTGGCCGGCCTCGGTCGCCAGCAAGGTGTACACCTCCCCAGGTGCTACACCGTCGGCAATCAGGGCGAACTCGAGGGTCGACTTGGCCAGTTTGCGCAGGCCGCGTTTGCCCGGGAAGCGCTCGACGTCCCAGAAGTCTTTCCAGCCGGTGGGCGCCTCTTTCAGCTTGCTGGCGTTGTAGGCCAGTACCGTCGAGTACACCAGGAAACCGATGCCGCATGGCTGGATGGCACCGGGCACGAAGTCTTTGCTGTCGAGGCCGATCTGCGCCGGGTCGAGGGTTTCGAACATGCCTTCGTCACAGCCGCGGGCAAGCTCGGCCGATTCGACTTCCACCGCATCCCAGGAGACGCTGCGGGTGTCGACCATGGCTTTGACCTTGGCCATTTCGCCGTTGTATTCGCCGGAGATGATCTTGCTGCCGCTGGCTTGCTGCCAGGGTTTATAGAAGGCTTTTACCTGAGCCTCTTTGTTGGCGCCTCCGAAGGAGACGATGGTGAGGTCGGCGGCAAAGCCGTGACTGGCCGTGATTAACCCCGTTGCCAGCGCTGCGAATTTCAGAGTGTTGATCATTATTGTTATCTCCTACTGTTCAAGGGTGATTGCAAAATCACTCAAGACACCGGGAAACCGGCCTTCCCAGGCGAGAGACATCCGGGTCTCGTTGCATTCGCTGCAAGCCTGGCCACACGGTCGGCTCGGCAACGAACAAGGTATTTTTCCTCTGGTCCATTTTTCTTGCGGTGTAAGGTGGCATGGAAGTTACGGGGGTAAGACTCTACTTTTGCGATTCTCAGATAGGCTTCTACTAAACCAACGCTACCGTTCAGCACCCCCGGGTCAGGCCAGTGCGGCCAGGTCGATTCAGGATCGTGAAAGCTATATACATTCAGCGCGTATGATAATAGGATCTTAATCATACGCAACGTATGTATATATCCAGCCCAGCCCTGCCTCTGCACGCCGGGCTGATTCGATAAGGAGAATCGAGCATGGCCAATCCGTACCGGGTACTGTTCCAGGCGCCGGGCGCCAAGGGTTTTTCACTGGCCGGGCTGCTCGCCCGGTTAGCGCTGCCGATGACAGGCATCGGCATCATCACCCTGCTGGCGCAACTGCGCGGCAGCTACGCCCTGGCAGGCGCGGTATCCGCCACTTTCGTCCTGACCTATGCCCTGACCTCGCCGCAGGTCTCACGCCTGGTGGATCGTTACGGACAGCGCCGGGTACTACCGCTGGCCACCGCTATCAGCGTGCTGGGCATTCTGGTGCTGCTGGCCTGCAGCTACTGGCAAACAGCTGACTGGACATTGTTCGTGGCCGCCGTGCTGACGGGTTTCATGCCGAGCGTGTCGGCGATGGTGCGTGCGCGCTGGACGGCGATCTACCGAGGCAAAGCGCAGCTGCAGACGGCTTACTCGCTGGAAACGGTGTTTGACGAAATGACCTTCATCGCCGGCCCTCCCCTTGCCGTTGGTTTGAGCGTCGTGGTTTTTCCGCAAGCAGGTCTGTTAGCAGCGGCGGTGCTGCTGGCGACCGGCGCCCTGGCCCTGGCTGCGCAAGTCCGCAGCGAACCACCGGTAGACGCCGATGAGCAAACACACGCGCAAACGGCGTCCGTGATCAAGCTGGCAAACGTGCGTGTGTTGGCCCTGCTGATGGTCGCCATGGGGGTAATCGTCGGCACCGTCGATATCGTCAGTGTCGCCTTCGCCGAGCAAATGGGCAGTCCTGTGGCCGCCAGTATTGTCCTGTCCTGCTACGCCATCGGCTCCTGTGCCGCGGGCCTGGTATTCGGCGCGCTGAAACTGACAACACCGCTGCACAAACTCTTGCTGCTGGGCGGCCTGGCCACTGCTGCGACCACTCTGCCGTTGGTGATCGCAGGCACTATTGCCGAGCTCGCTGGCGCGGTGCTGATCGCCGGCCTGTTCTTCGCCCCGAGCCTGATCGTGGCGATGTCGCTGGTGGAGAAGATCGTCCCGGAACGACAATTGACCGAGGGCATGACCTGGCTGCTGGCCGGGCTGAATGTGGGTGTGGCCTTGGGTGCTGCGGCGTCCGGGCAACTGGTGGATAGCGAGGGCGCGCGTTTTGCCTTCAACCTGGCGCTGGTGGCAGGGGCCGCTGTGGCACTGGTAGCGTTCTGGGGGTATCGGCGTATGCGCGAGCAGGCGCTGGCAGTGGTCTGTTCGGCATGAAGTTCGTGCTCGCAATCAGCAGCATTCGCGCGTATCTTCGCGCGCCCTCACTTGATAAAGGATTATTCAATCGTGTCAGAGCCTCGCATTCGCGCCCTCGCCCTGTGCGTTTTTCATCATCAGGGAAAGATTCTGGTTAATCGCTTTTACGACGCCACAAGTCAGCAGACGCTATCTCGACCGGTTGGCGGCGGCATCGAGTTCGGCGAGCGCAGTGTCGATGCGATTGCCCGGGAAGTGCAGGAAGAGTTGAACCAGTCGATTCATGACGTGCGCCTGCTCGGCACCCTGGAGAGCATTTTCACCTACGCCGGTAAACCTGGGCATGAGATCGTTCAGGTCTACGACGCTCGGTTCAGTGATGCGAGTCTCTACGAACAGGCCAGTTTGATCGGTCACGAAAGCAATGGTGCGCCGTTCGAGGCGATGTGGTGTGACAGTTCATGTTTTACGGCTGAATCGCCGCTGGTTCCTGAAGGGTTGCATGAATTGCTCAAGGCGGCTTTGTTACTGGAATGAAGATATAGGGGCACAGGTTTTGGGGCCGTTGCACGGCCCATCGCAGGCAAGCCAGCTCCTCCAGGAGTTGTGTGCATCCTGCTAATAACCGGTCATTTCCAGGTAGCCTCTGCCCCCCACGCTGCCGCTGATGCGCACCGGTCCTTCCCAATAGGGAAAGCTGGTATGCATCCAGGCTTTCGCTTGCAGCGCCTCAACCTGCACATCCAGCCCTTGCGACGGCACCTGCACCCGCCATCGGGTCGGCGCTTTCTTGCCGTTTTCCTGGGTGGTCCAGGCCAGGGCCTGAAGCTGGATCTGCTCGCCCTGTAGCGCCTGTGTTTGCCCTTCGGCGCTGATCCAGGTACCGGCGCGGTACGGCATGCCATCCTTTTCGCGTACGCGAAACAGCATCACTTTTGCGCCGCTGTCCAGGTGCAGGGAAAACCAGTCCCAACCCGATTGCCCGGCGGCCAACGGCTGGCTGCTCCATTCGCGGTCAAGCCAGGCGTTGCCGGTAACCGCGACGCGCTGGCCTTCGCGTTCGACTTCGCCGCTGACCTGGTAGAACGGCTGGCTGTAGTAGTAGGACGCCTGACCCTTGCCGGATTTTTCGCTATAGCCCTGCTCGCCATGCAGCACCAGCGGACCTGTGCTGCGCAGATCCAAGCGATAGGCAAAGTCCTTGCCGCGCGCGGTCATCTGTAGCTGAGCGATATCGTCACTGCCCTGTAGCGACCAGTCATTGATCCAGGCACGGAACGGCTGGGTATCGACACCCGCCTGGCCGATGCCGCCACGCGCCAGGGTTTCGCTGGATTGATGACCGCCAGGGCCGGTCAGCGCCGCATGTCCCAACCACAGATTGGGACTGTTCCAGCCGGCGGTTTCCGGCCCGCTGCGCAGGGCCGAACGGAACAAGGTCCACTGCGCGCCCCACTCCCGCCCCTGGGTGTCTTTGAGGTTGGCGGTGACGTACCACCACTCGATGCGAAAACCGTTGTGCGCACCATGGTCGAGGGGAAAAACCAGTGGATGATTGCGTGTCACTTGCGTGAAGGCGCTCGCCTCCTCGGCCAACCCAGCATAGCCTGTGTCAGCAGGTTCGGGCTGATCACAGCCGCCCGGCAGTAACAGGACAAACAACAGCCAGACTTCAGGTTTCATCGGCAAATTGCCTCAACAGTTCGCCCGGCTGGCGCCGCGCCAGTTGCCACAGCGGCCAGGCGCTGGCCAGCAGGCTGGTCAACACGCCGAGCAAAGCCAGTTGCAGCAACTGTTCGGGAAACACATGCAACGGCAAGCGCCAACCGAATGCCTGGACATTGACCACCGCCACCAGGCACCAGGCGAGCAACACACCCAGGGGTATCGCCAGGAGCACGGTGAGGCTGCTCAACATAAGGGTTTGGCCGAGCGACAGCCAGACCAGCTGCCTGCGCGGCACACCCAGTGCCCAAAGAGGTGCCAGTTGGCCGAGGCGGCTCTGGCTCAAGCTCAGCAGGCTGATGAACAAGGCGATGCCCGCGACACCGAGGGTCAGGCTATTGAGCGCGGAGGTGGCGGCGAAGGTGCGGCTGAAGACGTCCGTCGACCAGCGCTTCAAGCTGGACTGCTCGACTACGCGGCTGTCGTCCAGCGCAAAGCGTGATTGCAACTCAGCCTTGAGCGCTGGTACACGCTCGCTGTCCACGCTCAGGCTGATGTTGCTCAGGCTCGCCTCAGGCCGCTGTTTGCGCAGCCAGTCGGCGTTGACCAGCAAATGCCCTTTGGGGTTGCCATAGTCAGCGTACACGCCCACCACCGTCATGCTTTGCACAGGTTCCACAGGCAGTTGCAGGCTGTCGCCCAGTTGCACGCCCAGGCGCCGCGCCAGTTGTTCACTGAGCATGACTGCGCGACCGCTCGCCAGTCGCTCCCAGGCCTGCGCGCTGTGTTCCAGCAACGGCCAGCGGCTGCGGTAGGCGGGATGTTCGATGATCCCCTGGACCTGCACCGGCCAGCCCTGCACAGACAGCTCAAGGCGCCAGCTTGGCAGCACCGCGTTGATCGCCGCTTGCCGCTTGAGCCAGTCGTTGATCTGCACACCCTGTGCGCTATCGCGGGGGGTGATGTAGAGGTCGGCGGCCAGGCGCTGGTCGAGCCAGCCGGTGAAGGTCTTGCGAAAGCCTTCGGTCATGCTGCCCACGCCGACACTCGCGGCCAGCGCCAGCAGCAAGGCCATCAGCGCCAGACTCAAGGACGGCAATTGTTGCCGGCTGTCGGCGATGAACCACTGGCTCAACGGCCGCCGACAGAAGCGCGCCAGCCAGGCCAGCGCGCCATCGAGCAAGGCTGGCAACAACAGCGCCGACGCCAGCAGCAATGCGGCGAGCAAAATGAATGCGCTGGGCAAGCTGGCACCGAATCGCCAACAGACCAATGCCAGCAGCACTAAAAGCCCTGCCGCGACCGCCTGGCGCCGCAGCCAGGGGCCCTGAGCCAACCGCCAGGCCTGGGGTTGCGCCAGGGCCAGCAGCGGCAAGCGGGCGGCGCGCAGCACACTGCTGACGCCGGCGAGCAGTGCGCCGAGCACACTCACCACCACCCCGGCCAGCCACCACCAACCCGGCAGGCTCAACTGCCCGGCGACTTGCGCGCCATACAGGCCGCGCAAGCTGGCGGCAAAATCGGGCAGCAGCAAGGCGGCCAGAACATAGCCACTGGCGACACCGGCCAGACCGCCCAGCAGCGCGAACACGCCCAGCTCCAGGGCCAGGCCGAGCAATACGATTTTCAGACTGATACCGCATGCACGCAGGGTGCGGATCAGGCCGCGGCGCTGCTCCAGCGCCAGGCCGATGGCCGCATGCGCGATAAACAAACCGACGACGAAGGCCAGCAGGCCGAGCGCGGTGAGGTTGAGGTGAAAACTCTCGGTCAGGCGCTGCAGGCCACCGTCGTCGCCCGGTGGTTGCCGTTTAAGGTGAACCGCGATGGCCGCCGGCAGGGGCGCATTGTCATCCGCCAGCAACAGGCGCGACAGCTGCCCCGGCGCTTGCAACAAGGCCTGGGCATGACCGATATCAACGACGATGACGCCCGGCGCCAGCTGTGGTTTGAGCACGAAAGGCGGCAACACCTGGCCGTCGCTGCTGACAGCTTGATCGCTGGCTTGCATGCCCAGTTGCTGCAACGTGTCCGGGCCGATCCAGGCTTGCCCCGGCGTGCCGATGAAGGCGCGCAGGTCGAAGTCTTTGACCTGCGTGCCGGCAACGCTGGATGCCGCGGGCAGGCTCAGTGGTTCGATGCCGATCAGCCGCACCGCCAGCGGCCGCTCGCCGGCAAAGCGCAAACGCCCCTCCAGCAGCGGCGACAGCGACCAGCCCAACTGGCGCAGTTGCAGGTACAGCGACTGGTCGAAGCGCTCGGCATCACGCGCCACCCACTGCGCTTGCGCAGGGCCCGCCAGTACCGCACTGGCGCGGGCGTAGTCATTGCGCGCCTGGCTGTTGAGGGCCTGGACACCGGTCCATAACGCCGTGGCCAGCCACAACCCGGTAAAGATGCTGAAAAACTGCAGGCGATGCCGCCGCCAGTGGCTCAGCAGCGCCTGCACGGTCATGCGCAAGGCATTCATCAGGCTTGCTCGACCTGAACCCGACCGGCATGCAGGAAACAGCGCTGCTGCAGGCGCGCCGCCAGACGCTGACTGTGGGTCACCATCAAGACGCTGCTGTCGGCATCCGCGACCAGTTGCAGCATCAACCCCAGTACTTCATCGCTGCTGGCCTCGTCGAGGCTGCCGGTGGGTTCGTCGGCCAGCACCAGCGACGGTCGCGGCGCCAGCGCCCGACCGATGGCGACCCGCTGTTGCTGACCGCCGGACAGTTGTTCCGGGTAACGTTGCAGCAGGCTCGTCAGGCCCAGGTGCTGGGTCAGGTACTCCATCCACTGCGCGTCGTGACGCCCCGCCAGCCGGGCTTGAAACGCCAGGTTGGCCGCCACATCCAGGCTGCTGATCAGGTTGTACTGCTGGAACACCAGACCGATGCCTTCGCGGCGCCAGCGTGCCAGCGCGGTCTCCGAGCGACCGTCGAGGGGCTGGTCGTCGATGAGGATGCGCCCGCTGTCGGCGCGGTCGAGCCCCGCGAGCAGATGCAGCAAGGTGCTTTTACCGCTGCCCGATTCGCCCATCAACGCCAGGCTGCTGCCGCGTGCCAGGCGCAAGTCGACGCCCTGCAACACCGGCAAGGTGCCCTGGGCAGTGATGAACGACTTGCGCAACTGCTCGACGACCAGCATCAACGGCTATCCGAAAGCTTCAAGCAATAGGAATAGCAGTGTTCTCAGGCTTTGCCCATTGCTCATCGCGTCACGGAAACAGCCCTTTGCCACTGCAAGCGTGCAGTACGCGCTTCGGCAGTGCCCTCTTCCAGCCGCGCCGTGAGTGACAGCACATCGCCCTCAAGCACTGCGCTGCGCTGCTGGATGCCGCCCACCCAGTTGGGGAAAATGCTGTGGCGCACTTTATGGATGATGGTGTCGCCTTCCACTTCGAAGTCACCGGCATAGGTCAGGTAGCTGCTGTAGGCTGCCGCCTTCTCGCTATCCTCGGCAGACCACTGGCCACCGCTGGTGAACGCTTCCCGGCCTTGCCTGGCGATTACGCAGAACATGCCAAAATCGCTGTATTCGATAAAGCCCTCCAGCTGCGTGCCCATCGGCAGCACGACCCGGCCGTCGTCGTACAGTTGCTCCCAGGCGAGGATATTCCAGCGACCTTTAACAGTTTCACGGTCCATGCTCATGCTCCGGTTGTGGTGGGCTGTTCAAGCAGAAAATCGACCAGCAGTCGGGTGAACGCCTGGGCCCGTTCAATCTGCACCCAGTGGCCGCATTCGCCGAAGACGTGCAACTGCGCATGGGGGATCAGGCGCAGCATGCGTTCAGACACCTCAAGCGGGATGACCTGGTCGTCGCGGCCATGAATCAGCAAGGTCTGCTGCGTCAGCGCCCGCAGGTCGTCTTCCGCCAGCGCCAGCAGTTGCACACCCTGCTGGCGAGGTTCGGGGAACAGTTGGGCGAAACGGCTCTGCACATCGTCACGAATGCTGGCTTCGAAGCGCATCCGCACCAGGTCGTCGTTGATCAGGCCGTGGTCGTAGGCGAACACCTCCATCAGCTCGCGCATTGCCTGCAGCGAAGGCTGATAGCCCCAGACCTTGTTCAGCCCTTCGGTGAGGGGGAACGACAACCCCGCCGCGCCCATCAGCACCAAGCGCTGAACCCGCTGCGGGAAGGCCTTGGCGAAGGCCAGGGCAATGGCCCCGCCGAACGAGTTGCCGACGATCGAGACACGCGGGATGTCCAGCGCATCGAGCAGGCCGACGAGCGACTGTACCCAGGTCTGTGGGTCCAGTTTCCACTCGGCCGGGCACTGGCTGTAGCCGAAACCGAGCATATCCGGGGCAATCACCCGCGCCTGTTGCGACAGGGCCGGGATCACCCCGCGCCAGTTGGCCCAGGCAGTCACCCCAGGACCTGAGCCGTGAATCAGCAGGATGACTTCGCCGTCGCCCTGATCGTGATAGTTGAGGGTGCATTCACCGATCTGAATGCTTTGGGCGATTTCCGGGCAGGTATTTGCAGTCATTGTTTGGCCTTGGCAGTTTGAGAGGTGGTGACAACTGGCGCGCGCACGCCCTGGGCGGCCAGGCGTTGGAGAATTTGCCGGGCTTCTTCGCGTTTGTGCTCCGGCAGCCAGGTACGGTCATGGCCCCACAGGCTCATGCCTTCCAGGGCCTCGGCCTGCCAGTCGGGACCGACGGTGCGGCTGGCCCAGCCCAGTTCGAACATCCAGCCATCGGGGTTTTTCAGGTAGAACGAGGTGACGTGGTCGTTGATGTGCCGCCCCAGGGTCACGCCGATGCAGTCCGGCTGGGTCAGGGCCATGTCGTAGGCGCGGCCGACGTCATCGAAATCGTTGTATTCGAGCATCAGGTGATAGATCTTTGCCGGTCCCCCGGTGTGGGCCAGGCCGACGGTGTGGTGGCGCGGATTGCAGTGGAGGAACTCGACGCGAAACGGCGCTTCGGTGTGGTCGCTGACCTTGAAACCAAAGAGCGTGCGATACAGGTGGCTCAGCGCCTCAAAGTGCTCGGTGATCAGGGCGATATGACCCAGGCCCATGTCGCCGGTGCGAAAGCCACCCAGTGGCCGACCTGGCACGAACGGCGTGGGCGCATCGGCGAGGCCGTGACAGACCTCGATGCGCAGACCATCCGGGTCGCGAAAGTGGAACATCGCCTCGACCCCGCGCAGCTGCAGCTCTTCAGCGCTGCCCAGGGTAGTGGCATAGCCCTCGGTCTCCAGCACTTCACGCAGCGTCGCCAGGCTTGGCGCATCGGCGACTTCAAAGCCCATGCCCATGCTCGCCTCGCCATCGACCTTGCTGACCAGCAGACGCTGCAGCTTCTGATCGGCACGCAGGCGCACGCAGGCATCGGCTTGCATCACCTCGACCTGCAGGCCGACATGCTGCTCGGCCTGTTCGATCCAGGCCTGCAGGTGCGGGGTGTGCACCACCACATAACTCAATGCATTGATCATTCATGGTTCTCCTGTGATCGAAGCGCTATTCGGCCGACATGCCGCCATCCACCGAGAGCGTGCTGCCGGTGACGTAGGAAGCCTGATCGGAGAGCAGCCAGAGCACTGCTGCGGTCACCTCTTCAGGGCGGCCAATGCGGCGCATGGGCACGCCGTCGTCGTAGAGGTGATCGTCGCCAGCAGTGACGCGGTCGAAACTTGGCGTCTTGATCGGCCCTGGGCAGACGGCGTTGACGCGGATGCCATGGGTGGCGTAATCCAGTGCGGCGGCGCGGGTGGCGCCGACAATGCCGTGCTTGGAGGCCACGTAACAGGCGGTTTCGGCCATGGCCTTGAGGCCGAAGATCGAAGCGTTGTTGACGATGGCCCCGCCACCGCCGGCGAGCATGGCGGCAGCCTCGTACTTCATCATGTACAGGATGCCCTTGAGGTTGATATCGATGACGTCGCTGAGGTCTTCGATGGGTGTGGCATGCAGCGAATTGAAGCTGCGCTGCAGCCCGGCGTTGTTGAACGCCGCATCGAGACGCCCGTAACGCTCGCTGGCCAATGCCACCAGTGCCTGGCAATCCTCGGCGCGCGCGACATCAGTAACCTGGAACACCGCCTGGCCGCCGCCGGCACGGATCTGTTCGAGCAGCAACTGACCCGCTTCGGCATTGCGGTTACCAATCACCAGCCGCGCGCCTTCGGCCGCCAAGGCCAGGCAAACATCACGGCCCATGCCGCTGGCGCCACCGGTCACAATCACCACCTTGTCACGCCACACAGTGCTCTGACTCATACCTGCTCCTTAGTGAATACACAGCCGCTTCACGCCCGCGCAATGCGGCCGAACAGGCTTTCCAGCAATTGACCGATGGCCAGCAGGCGGCGGTCGCTGCCAACCGGGCCATCCACTTCCATGCCCACCGGCAAGCCGCTAAGAGCACCGATACCGACCGGCAGTTGAATGCACGGCAGGCCGGCACTGGCGCCCGGTTCGGTGTTCTGGATCAAGCGTTCGAAACTGCGTGGCTCATTGACTTCAGCACTGGCCAGCGGCGCGACTATGGTGGTGGTGGGAAACAGCAGGCCATCGAGACGGTGCAGTTCGAACAGATCCTGATAACGCTCGCGCAGGGCCTGACGGCCGCCGTTCTGCGCCGCCTCATAGAGCGGCGCGACATCCACCATCCGCTCGCCGACCGGGACCTTGCGCGGCAGCACCCAGTGTTCGTAGATAAAGCGTACGTCAGGGCTGTGCAGCTTTTCACCGACCTGCTCGATGGTCATGCCGTGGCCGTACTCGGCCAGGTAATCGACCATGCAGTCGTAGGCTTCGTGGATCACCACCGGGAAGCCCACCGGCTCATTGAGCGCGTGCAGGCCGGCTGCTTCGATCGGGACCAGGGTCACACCGACATCGCGCAATAGCTGCAAGGCCGCCGAAGCAAGCGCCTCGGTATCCTCATCAAGGTTCAACCAGAACTCGCCGGGAACACCCAGGCGCAGCTCGCTCAGGCGAACCGACGGTATCGCGTAGTCCTCGGTGATCAAGCCGTCGAGCAAGGCCACGTCAGCCATGCACAGGGCCATCGGGCCTACCGTGTCGCGGCTGCGGGCAATCGGAATCACCCCGCGGTCGGAGTAGCGGCCCTGGCTGGGGCGCAGCGCAGCGCAGCCGTTGAGTGCCGGTGGAATACGCATCGAACCGCCGGTGTCGGTGCCCAACGCCGCCAGGGCCATGCGCGCGCCCAAGGCGGCGGCACTGCCGGAGGACGAACCACCGGCAATACGCGTGCTGTCATAGGGATTGCGCACGCCGACATCGCGACCGGTGTTGAAGGCGCCGTTGTAGCCGGTGGCGCCAAAGGCCAGTTCGTGCATGTTGGTCTTGCCGAGGATGATCGCCCCGGCCTCACGCAACTTGCGCACGGTCGGCGCATCTTCACCCGGAACAAACCCGGCGAAGGCCGGCGAGCCCGCCGTACAGGGCAGACCGGCGCAGTGAATGTTGTCCTTGATCACCACCGGGATGCCGCTCAGCGGCCGCTGTGGCTCGCCGGCCTTACGGGCGGCATCGGCGGCCTGGGCAGCGCGCAGTGCCCCGACGCCGTCGAGGGTGACATAGACATTGAGGGCCTTGCCATCCTCGGCGCGCTGCAGGCAGGCATGCACCAGCTCGACACTGGTCAACACGCCGTCACGGAAGGCGGCAACCGCCTGGGCGATGGTCAGGTCGCTCGCAGCATGGGACAGCCCTGGTTCAAACATTTTCATTCAGGTACTCCTGGCGTCACTTCAGTGAATGAAGGCCGCGTCTTTGTTCTGTTCCGGGCTTGGGTAGGCCGCTTTGCTGTGACTCAAGCCGAGGTCGAGGAGCATTTCGCACTGCTTGTAGGCGATCACCCCGGGGTTGAGCACCGGCACAGGCAAGTGCTCACTCAGGTAGGCGTGAGACTGGTGCATGGTGGTGGAGCCAAGGACGATGACATCGGCACCGTCTTGCTCGATGGCCTGCCAGGCCGCTTCCAGCAACCTGGCGAAGACCACGGTTTCCTTGCCTTGCAGCAAGGCTTCGGTATCCGGACGCACATCGATCGAGCGGATCGATGCCAGCCGCGGTTCCAGGCCGTATTCCTTGATGGTCTTGCGATACAACGGATACCAGCGCGGCCACATGGTCAGCACACTGAACTTGTGCCCCAGCATGCACGCGGTATGAAAGGCAGCAAGGCCAGGCGCCAACACCGGAATCGACAGGCGCGAGCGCAACGCCGCCAGGCCGGAGTCGCTGACGGTGTTGATGCACACCGCATCAAAACCCTGCTCCTCGGCCTGGATACCGGCCTCGATCACCGCCAGCTCCATCAAGGCCATGTCGTAGTAACTGTCGGCCAGCGTCATTACCTGGCCGGCACCGACAAAGCTCACCTCGATGTCCGGGCGCAGCAGGGACGTCGGTAGCTGTGACTCCACCAGCGGACGGGTGGCGTCACTCATCGGCACCGGAAAGATCATCTTGATACGCTTATTCATCTGCTGCCTCCGGCGGCCTTACAGGCCCAGTTCGCTGCGTGAACGGGTCAGCGTGTCGACCAGGGCGTAGAGGATTTTCTCGGCGCAAGGCATCAGGTCAGGGATGTACGTCGCGCCCATGCCCCCCAGGCCTTCGGCCACCGGCAACGGTGCGCCGGTCGCCGGCCACGGCCAGCCGATACGCGCCGTTGGTACGCCGTAACGGCGCAGTGCGGCACCATCGGTCTGGCCGGCGAGCATGTCGGGAATGCCATGCGGGCGCTGCTCGATGAATTCCCAGCCGCGCTTGCACGACTGCACGATCCAGTTCTCTGGGTCGGTGCTGCCACCGGGTACCGAGCCGTACTGCTCCCAGTCCAGATCCAGCGCCGGGAAGCGCGTCTTGAGGTCGCTGACAAAGTCGGCGAACTGCGCTTTGACGCTGGCCGGACTGACCCGCGGATTGACCCGCACATCGAAGAAGATTTCCGTCACCGCGCTGGGGAATGCCGGGCGCTCGACATCGCCGCTGCGCACCCCGGCAATCCAGCCGTGCGGCTGGATCACGCCGCTGGTGTTGCGGTCGGTGTACTGCACGATCCACGCCTGCAGCTCCTGGATCACGCTGGCGGCTGGCAGCACCGAACTGCGGAAACCCGGAGTGTCGTGTGGCACACCGGCGTACCCGAGGGTGCCTTTGACCTTGAGCTTGAACCAGGCCATGCCCGGCTCCTCGTGATAGACCCAGTTCCACGGTTTCATGATGATCGCGAAGTCCGGGTACATGCCGCGATTGAGCATATGGATCACCCCGTTGGACATCCCCGCATGGCGGGCACTGATGTCCACCGGCATGCCGCCGTCGGCCATGCCCAGCAGCAAGTCGCCCTTGAGCGGGAGGTTGGCTTCGAGCAGCGCAGTGGCCACTTCGGTGAGGGTCGCAAGCATGGCCTTGGGGTTGGACGAACCGAGGCCGAAGACCCAGTCGTCGACCTGCTGGGCGAAGGGCTGCAGGTCCGCTTCCTGGCCTTCGCCGGTGAGCACCTGTTCGCCTGAAGTGCGATCCAGGTGGGTGTCGATCGGGGCATACAGCAACACGGTGGCGCCATCGCCACTGCCCCTGCGCTCACCCAGGGCATTGCCGCTGATGTCGTTCATCGGGTAGTAGCGCGACTGCATGCCGATGGACTGCAGGTGGCGGGTCATGAATTCGCTGGCCTGGCGGGTGGCACCGGTGGGGCTGTGAATGTTGGTCAGGTCGAACAGCAGGGCCTGCAGGCGCTTTGGGTTGAGGCGGGCGCGAGCCTGCTCGTACCACTGGCTTTGCTCGGCGGTGAACGGCAGCGACGTCGTCGGTTTCATGCGCGGGTCCTCAATGGCTGGCAACGAATTGTTCGGCAAAAATGTTCTGGGCTTTGACGCCCAGCTCGATCAGCCGCCGGGTGGCGGCATCGATCATCGGCAGCGGGCCACACAGGTAGGCCACGGTGTCGGGGTCGCTCACATCGCCTTCGCGCAGGGCGCTGACCGGGCTGCCCAGGTGCAGCCCCTCCGTGGCTTCGCGGTCGACGCAGATGCGCGCTTCCAGGCTTGGCAACCACTGCTGGCGCAGCTCGATGTCTTCCTGCGAGAACAGCGCCTCGGGCACCGCACAGCCGAAGCTCAGGAGCATCGGCGGCTTGCGTCCGCTGCTCTGGCGCAGGGTGTCGATCATCGACAGGATCGGCGCCAGGCCGGTGCCACCGGCGACGAAGATGTGCGGTACACGCTTGTGTTCATCGCGCAGGAAAAACGCGCCGTAGGGACCACTGAGGGTCAATACGTGATCGGCATCGGCCTCGTTCTCGAGGAAGCTGGACATCGCCCCACCCGGCAGCAGGCGGATGAGGAACTCCATCTTTGGCAGGCTCACCTGGGTACTGGACGGCGAATAGCTGCGCAGCACGCCCAGGCCCGGTACGACGATCTGCATGAACTGGCCGGGGCGAAACTCCAGCCACTCGCCTTCCGCCAGCTCCACCGTCAGCTTCATGACGTTGCTGCCGATGCGCTCGATCGAGTCGATGAACGCGTGTACTTCGCGGGCCGCGGTAGAGCCCACTGCGCTGCCATAGGCCAGTTCGAAGGTGCAATCGGAATTGGCTTGCGAGACACACAGCAAACGCTGGCCAGCTTCGTACTCACTGCCCAGCAACGAGGCACTGGCACCGGGTTGGGTCACCGCTTCGCCTTGACTGAGGTTGCAGATGCAACTGGAGCAACCGCCGGAGCGGCACTGATAGAGCACGGGCATTTCAGCGGCGATGGCGGCATCGAGAATGTTGCTACCCGCTGCGACACTGAAGTGGTGGGTGACGCCATCGGCGAAGTTCAGGGTGACTTGATGTAGTTGCTCATTCATGGCTGGGTTCCACCGATATTCGAGACTGACGGGTGTGCGGACTGCAGATGGCGTCGATGTTAGGAACTGCCCGGTGGGCGCGGCGCTCCCTTGGGCTACGCGGTTATCCCGAAAGCGCAAGTTCTTGCACGCCCCTGCCCGCTCAACTGAAGCCTTGCGGACGCAGCTGGTGCCAGTGCGAAACGCGCTGCACCGCCATGCCGGCGCGGCACAGCACTGCCTCCCCCCCTTTGCGGGCGATGAACTGGCCACCAATCGGCAGGCCGTCTTCGGTCAGGCCGATGGGCAGGCTGAGGCAGGGATGGCCACTGACGTTGAACGGCGCGGTGAACTGAATCAGACGACGGTTGGCTTCCGGGTCCTGGGCCAGATTGGCCAGTTGCTCGTAGGTCGGCGCGGCGTAGGGTTGCACCGGCGCCAACAACAGATCCAGCTCGTGCAGCAAGGCATCGGCTTCGCCTGTGAAGCGTTGTGCGGCGAGCAGAATGCGCTGGTAGTCCATGCCACTCAGGGCACGGCCGGCACCGATCAGGCGGCTCAGGGCCGGGCCGTAGGCGCTGGCGTGCAAGGGATAGGTGTCGGCATGGGCCACGGCCGTCTGCACACCGCAATGGGCCTCCCAGTTACTGCTCACGGCACGGGTATCCGGCATGCGTACGCTGAGCAACAGACCACCACCGTCGCGGATCATCAGCATGATCTGCTGCAGGGCCTGCTGGATCACCGGATCGACACCTTCGCTGAGCCAGCGTTCATCGATGCCGACCCGCAAGCCGCGGAAGGTATCGTCGATGCCCGGCACTTCCAGGCACACGCTAGGCTGCGAGGTGGGGTCGAGCGGATCATGCCCGGCGATGGTCGACAGCAGGAACAGGGCATCCCGCGCACTGCGGGTTATCGGGCCGACGTGGTCGAGGCTCGCCGCCATCTCGAAAGCGCCATGACGGCTGACCCGCCCCCAGGTCGGCTTGAGGCCGGTGAGGCCGTTGGCGGCACAGGGAAAGCGGATCGAGCCACCGGTGTCGCTGCCCAGCGAGGCGTAGCACAGGCCGGCAGCCGTGGCCACACCGCAACCACTGGAAGAGGCGCCGCTCCAGTGATTGCTACCCCAAGGGTTGACCGGCACGGCGGTATCGGGGTGATGGATGGCGAAGGCACCTTCGGTCATCTGCAGTTTGCCCAGCATCACCACACCGGCTTCGCGCAGGCGTGCGACCACCGTGGCGTCCTGCTGGGCGATGCGCTGAGCGTGCAGCGGCATACCCGCCGAGGTGATCACGCCAGCGCAGTCGAACAGGTCTTTGAAAGCGAGCGGGATACCGTGCAGCGGGCTGCGGCAGATACCGTCGGCCAGTTCCTGTTCGGCAACATGTGCCTGCTCCAACGCCAGCTCGGCTGTCACCCGGGCGTAGCTGTGCAGCTCACCGTCGAGGGCGTCGATGCGGTCCAGTTGTGCTTCGGTGACTTCAACCGGCGAAATCTTGCGGCTGCGGATCAGCAACGACAGTTCGTGCATCTCCAGAAAATGCACATCGCTGGGAAGGCTCATTGATCGGCTCCGATAAAACCCAGGGCGAGACGGTTGAAGTCGTCCGGGCACTCGCTCTGCACATGATGCGCGGCCTTGCCGAACACATGCAGATGGCCGTCCGGCAGGCGGTTGAGCATCATCATCGGCACATCGATGCTGCCGAACCAGTCATGCAGGCCCCAGCACAACAAGGTCGGTGCCTGCACCTGATGCAGCAGCGGCAGCAAGTTTTCCCACTCCCCGAAAGCACCGGGTATGTGCAGCAGTTGCAGGTAGCCGGGGTGGTTGCTGGCTGCAAAACGCAGGCGCAGGTTTTCTTCGTCGAGACGGCTGTCATCGTGCAGCTCATAACGCTGCAACAACTTACGCATCTTGTTCAGGCTCGGACCGCCATCCGCCAGGTAGTAATCACTGATCAAGGTCGCGGCGTGCTTGCCAAACAGCGGCAGCGGCTGCAGTGCGCCCTGGTCGACCGGCTGAGCGCCGATGGCGATCAGGCGCCCTACCCGCTCGGGATGATCGGCAGCCAGGCGCAGCGCTACTCCACCACCAAAGGACTGGTTGATCAGGTGCGCCCGGCGGATGCCCAAAGCATCCATGAAGCCCAGCAGCTTGCGCGCGTGCCAGGTGAACAACGGGCCCTCGACCGGCACCCGGTCGGAGCCGCCGAACTGGGCGAAATCGAGAAAATAACAACGGTACCCGGCAGCAAACGCCCCGGCACTCAGGCGAAAGTTGCTCCAGGCAGTGCTGCCCGGGCCGCCACCATGGGTAAAGATCACCGGCAGGCCACCGGTGTCCTGGCCATGCACCTGATAGTGCAGGCGCACCCCCTCAACCGAAACGAACCGACTTTCGCTCGCGGACAATTGCGACATAAGGAATTCCCACAGGAAGTGGGGCCGCGCCTGGTCTGAAGCGCGGCCCCGAGGCATCATTCTTCGCTGATCTGACGCACCTTGTAGCCTGGGCGATGGCCGTCGGCGGTGTCCTTGAAAATCAGGCTGGTGTTCTTCAGGGCACCGGCCACGCCGCGGCCCGGTTTGGCGATCCCGCGGTTCCAGCGCGAAGCCATCTTGCGCCAGGTGATCGGCGAGACGTCGGTGGCCACCAATTGCTCCTGATCCCAGCCGGTACCGTCGGAGTAGAAGTTCTGCATGGCTTCACGGGCGTACAGGTCGCAGTCGTTGAAGCCGTGCAGGCACAGCGGCTTGTACATGTAGTCGTAGCGGTACTGGAACTTCTTGCGCTCGTCGTCGGTGTTGCACACGCGCACGAGGATTTCCCAGTACTCATGGGTGTCATCGGTGATGGGTACGTACCATTCGTACTGCACCACGTGCTCTTCCGGCCAGTTCTCCACCATCAGCACGCCGGGCAGCACCACCGAAGTGCGATAGAAACGGCCCTTGAGACCCTCGACTTTCAGGCCCAGGGTCTGGTTTTCCAGCACCGGCTCCCACTTGTCGGTGAACAGCCACTGCATCAGGCCCTTCGGACCGTTCTCGTCTTCGATCACGCTGATGCAGTCATCCGCCGCCGGCAGCAGCCCCAGTGGCAGTACCCAGTCCATGGCGTGGACGATGGCATTGTCCTTGTGCACGAGGATGTGGGCGTTGTCGAAACCGTTCTCGCAGGCGATACGCCAGTTGCCGTAACCGGTCCGGTGCATGCCGCGGACCATGGCGTTCTCGTCCAGCACGCTGGGCGAAGCCGGCCACAGTGGATGCGGGAAGCGCTCGCTGTTTTCCGGGAAGCGGAACGGCAAGTCATTGGCCAGCGGCGGTACGTCGTCGAGAGGGAAGTCATCTTCACGGACGAAGACGAAGATCATCCCGTTGACTTCCTGCACCGGGTAGCTGGTGATACCGGTGGTGCCGACCAGTTTGTCGTCCGGGTTGGCGATGATGGTGACCAGGTCGCCGGTTTCCAGATCGAAGGTGAAGCCGTGGTACCAGCAAGAGATGGTGCTCTTGTTGAAGCACATCGGCTTCTCGGACAAGCGCACACCACGGTGCAGGCACTGATCCTTGAGGCAGTAGACCTTGCCGTTGACCCGCCGCAGCACCAGCGGCACGCCGCAGATCATCATGCCTTCGACCTGGTCTTCGGCCAGCTCTTCGGAGAACAGTGCCGGGTACCAGTGGTTGATGAAACCCCAGGCGGCATCCTTGTACGGCTGGTACTGGCTCTGGGTCTTGGCGTTGTTGGCACGGGCATCGCTGATGCCATGCTTGACCACACGACGCCGGATGATTGGCTGATCGGACATTGGTATAACCCCCTGGCTGACTGGACAGGCGCCACCCCGTGTGGCGCTAATGCAGTCATCCTAAGAAGCTGTACCGCGGCTGACGCTCCCTACACTGTTGGCCTTATCCCGCAAGCGCATAAAGATGCATGCCATGAGTGGCGCACTCAGCGCGCCAGGGTTTCCGACGGGCTCTCGCCGAAACGGCGCTTGTAGTCGGTGGTGAAATGGCCGAGGTGACTGAAGCCCCAGCGAAAGGCCACCGCTGTCACCGTGTCGCGCCCGGTGCTCAGGCGCAGCAGCTCTTCATTCACCCGGCGCAGGCGCACTTCCTTGAGGTAGAGCATGGGCGAAGTGTTGCGGTAGCGACGGAAACCGGTGAACAACGAACGGCTGCTGACCCCGGCATGCTCGGCCATGTCGACAATGGAAATCGGCTCATGGGCGTGCTCTTCAATGTAGCGCTCGACGCGCTTGACGAACGACGGCGCCAGCGACGGGCCATCGGCGCACAGCTCTGCCGAGTAGCTGTTGGGCTGGTTGGTCAACAGCATGTTGACCAGGCCGCTTTCCATCTGTGCTGCCATCAGCGGCGACAGCTCATCGTCCACCGAGAGCGAGTCATACACCCAACTGACCATGCGCAACCAGCGCGCCCCGGCCTCGGTGTCCAGGGGCAGGCCTGAGTCGAACTCGATGTTGTTGCGCAGGGTGCGTCCGAGCAGTTGCTGGCAATGGCGCTCGAGCAAGCTGCGATCGATGCGCATGATCAGCTTTTCAGTATTGGGCGTATGGTTGATCACTGTCGGTGTGTGGGCATTGATCACCGTACCCATGCGCGGGTTGCACAACACCCGCTGCTTGCCCAGCTGGATCAATTCTTCACCATAAATCGGCATCTGGATCAGGGCGAAGGTATCGAGCACACCCGGCTTGATGGTGACGGCGCCACCGTAGCTCATGCGGCCGATGCCGATGCCGCCGAGACGGCGATAGTAAATGCGGGTATTCACCGAGCCCTGGCTATCAACGCTGCACAGGTGGTTTTCGCAGAAGATTTTCTCGCCCCATTGCCGGGCTTCTTCAAGGTCGTGGGTGCGACAGATTTCGTAACGCGACAATACGGCTTCAGGCGGCGTTACCGGACGGAAACTTAGCTGTTCCATGTACAACCCTCTACGGCCTGGCAGGACAACCAGACCGTGCTATCACACGATTTTGTTATGAGATCCACAGTACGTGCCGTGGACCCTTGTTGTTATCGCCGTGGTTAGCTGAACCCACTCGCTGAGCGCTGGTTCAGTGCAAGGCAAGGTGAACCCACCCCTTTCGTTGCTGCGAAAGTCCTTGTAATCGCTGAGCACGCAAATAGCGGAGCATTTGCCTTCAGAGTGTCCTGACCGCCTTTTAAAATAAGCATTTAGCGTGCCTGAACGCCGCTTCGATGATGACAATAAAGACCAATGGTGGCCGTTGGCCGTTTAGCCGTCGGAAACGTCCTGACAATGCCGCTTTACTCGCCATCAAACACGGCCAGGGTGCCTGAATTGGCAAGCCTGGCCCGGTTTCCAGCGGTGCTCAGCAGCGCTGCGCGTCAACCATCACGAACATCACCCGCGCCGGGGTGTTACCGGTGTTACGCCAGGCATGCCGTGTTCCCATTTGCACCACAACATCGCCTGCCCTGCACACACATGACTCACCCTCGTCCAGCAGCAACGTCAGCTCACCCTCCAGCAGCACGCCATAGTCGATGCTGTCGGTGCGATGAAAGCCGGGCGCATCGGCCTCGAAACGTTCCGCCAGGCCAGGCAGTCGGGCAATCAGCTCCTCGCCGGCGGCCTGCATCTGCTCGGCGCTGGGTAGTGCGCTCGACTCCGGCGGGAAGGTCACCAGCATGGCGCAGGTACCACCGCTGCCGGGCAACACCGAGGTAATGGGGCCGGATGTCTCGGCCGGTAGGCCGCCTACCTGTGGATTGGCTGCGGTTTGCCACAACAGCGTGGCACCGAAGCCCGGGCTGTGGACGAAGGGATCATCACCGGCAACCGGGCCGGCACTGACTACGCGGGCACGCCCTTGGGCGTCATGGCCGGTAACTACACGTCGGGTTCGCATGCTGCGCACTCCTTGAGGCTCGACGGCGCACACAGGTCTGGCGCCGCCGGGACAGGGTTATCGGTGAAGGATATGGAAGTTGGTGAAACCGTTGCCTTGCGTCTGGATGTCGTCCAGCGCCTCATTCAACTGCTCCAGCGCGTAGGCCCGCGTATCCAGATGCGACAGGTCGAGAATGCCGGACGCCACCATGCTGGCCATCTCTTCACCTTCAGTGGTGGAGAACCACAGCGAACCGATGTACTGCAGCTGGGCGCACATGAACGGATGCGGATCGATCGGGATCGGTCCGGCCACGCCGCCGATCTGGATGATGCGTCCACCACGGGCAACCGCTTGCATGGCATCCACCGACAGCTCGGTCGGGGCCTTGGCGCCAAGAGTGTCGAGCATCGCATCCACACCTTCCGGCAGCAGCGCGCGCACCTGCTGGTGAATCGCCCCCTGGCCAATCTGAATCGCGATTACCCGGCGTGGGTCCAGGGCCTGCAGGCGTTCCAGCGCTTCGCGGTCACGGGCCACGACCAGAACCCGGGCGGCGCCGAACGCCAGCGCCAGCAATGTCGCGCCGACACCCAGGGTGCCGCTGGCACCGAGAATCAGGATGTTCTGCGACGGGCGCAACGCCGCTTTGCGGATCGCCGAATAGGCAGTGCCGAGATAGCCGAAACGGGTGGCCTGGGCAAAGCTCAGGCAGTCCGGCAAACGCACCAGGTTGTGGCCGTGGGCAGTCATGTACTGGCCATAGCCAGCGTAGGGATAACGCTTGAATACCTGCTGCGAACCGGCGCCGAAACCGAAGTAGCCCATGAAGGTATAGGCCTGGCAGCGCGGTGCGTCACCTTCACGACAGTGCCGGCATTCACCACAGCCGATGCCAGGGTTGACGTAGACCCGATCGCCGGGCCGGAACGCGGTGACCGCCGAACCGACAGCGGCCACGGTACCGGCAGAGTCGAGGCCGAAAATGGCCGGAAGTTGCGGCAATGGCAGGAACGGATACCACTCGGGGAAATGCGTGGTGACGTTCTTCAGGTTGGGAATGATGCCACTGGCCGCAACCTTGACCAGGACATCATGGGGGCCGGGCTCAGGCACGGGAATCTGGTCGACGACAAACCGGCCGCCGATTTCGTGAAGACGCGCTGCTTGCATCATGGACACAGGACTCTCCTTGGGTCACGACACCCGGCACACGGCCAGGCGACCCGAATTGTTCTTCTGGAAATGCGCCCCCGGCACGGGGGCGCGGGGAGCGCTTAGCGGCCGGCCGCCTGCAGGGCCTGCAGGGAGAAGTCGGTGGCTTTGGCTTCGAAGTTGGTCCGCCAGGTGCTGGTATCGATCAGCGAGATGGTGGCGTGGTTGCGCTGGAAGTCGATGACCGAGCCCACGGTAGTACGCACGTCGCCATCGGCCGGGTTGGAGTAGGAATGGAACTCCATGAACTTCCAGAACTCGCCTTTACGGTTGTAGGCCTCGCCGTAGTAGATACGCGGGTACTTGGTGTCGACGTAGAGAACCTTTTTGCTGTACGGGTGGATCGACGGCGTGATCGCCTCGACCACATAGACTTCGCGCACCTCATAGCTGTTGCCGACGATATTCCAGTACGGCGGTTTGTCTTCCATCACCGGGTAGCGCTCGCCGAACGTCTTGCCCGATTTGTTCCAGATGGCATCGCCGGTCTTGCTCGCGCTGACCGCAAGAATGTTGCGCTTGCCGAGCAATTTGTACTCCGGGTACCAGCAAGGACGGGCGTTGAACACTTCCAGGTCATCCTGCAACTGGTCGGACGAACCCACCGGGTCCATCCACGCACCTCCGGACAACTGACGCACACGCCGCACCGCCGGGATGTAGGCCCAGACACTGTTGACCTTGTCCGAGTCGTACATCACGGTGTAGGTACCCAGGCCTTTCATGTCCGAGGGTGCCTTGAAATACAGCAACTGGCGGCCACGCTCGCTGCCATCGCCTTCGACGGTATTGGCGCCGGTCAGCCGCCCCTTCATCGAGTAGCGGGTGAACTCGGCAACCGGCTCGGCATGCACGCCTTTCTTGCCGTCGACCAGCAACTGGGTGTAACCCGGTACCTGCGAGATATCACCCACGAGCTGGCCGAGGTGCCAGTTCCACATGATTTTCTCGGCGGCTTGCGGGTCTTTCTCATCGATCTGCGGGAACGGCTCGCCGGCGCCCCAGCCATCGACCCGGCACTCGGCCTTGTTGATCGAGGTTTTGCCGGCGTTGGCGCTGGAGGCCTTGACCCAGCGCGGGTCGAGCGGCACCGGCTTGGAGGCCGCCAGAGGCATCTGCATGCCACTGTTGCGGATACGCCACTCGAGCTTTTCCGTCAGCAGACTGGCAATGCTGTGGCCTTCGAAGGTGTCATTTTTCAGCTGGTCGATGTTGCTGGCACTGATCACGGTGCCGGCCGGTACTTCAGCGGCATTGACGATACCCACAGCGCTGGCGGCAACCAGGCCGGCGAGCAACGGCGAACGTAACGCATGGCGAAAACGGGTCATGGTGCAGTCTCCGATTGAGTCAGAACAGGTAGGTCAGGCTGGTGTACAGCTGATCCCGGTTGTGGAAGTAGCCAAACAGCGTGGTGTTCTCGCAAGTCGCCAGATTGCCTGGCTGGCACTTGCTGCTATCGCTGTGTTCGTCATCCCAGAAGGCGTCGTACTCGACCTTCCAGCGCAGCTTGCTGGACAGTTCGAAGGTCACCGATGGCACGGCAAAACCACCGCCGTTGCTGAGGTCGCCGCCCACCACCAGTTGCGGGCGGATACGCCCGTTGGCATAGCTCATGTCGAAGATCGCCGTGCCCATGACCGAGTGTTCCTTGACCTTGCCGCCCCAGCCCACGCTGTACAGCAGGCGGTCGTCTTCGTCGAAGTTCTGCACCCACTTGTCGAACAGCTGCACCGAGAAGAACATCGGCTTTTCAGTGCCGAGCAGGGTCTGGCTGAAGGCCAGGTTCTTGTCCATGCGCAGCATCAGCGCAACCACGTCTTTTTTGCTGTAGCCATCGAAACCGGGGGCGACGAACTGGCTGATCAGGGTCGGTGTCGCGGCCTCGAACTGGTACGGCGCATCCTTGATGTAGGCCATCTCGGTACTGAACACCGCATCGGCCCAGTCGGAGTAGCGGCTGGCGGTCACGCCGAAGACGTCGACGATCGGGTAGATGATCTCGCCGGCCAGGCCACGGGTCTGGTCGCCATCGGTGGTCTCTGCCCCGCTGGGTACATTCGGCAAGCCAAACAGCCCCAGGTTGTTCGACGCGTTGAGGATCGGCGCGTTGTAGTAGGTCTTCAGGTACGACAGCGAGTAGTTGGTATCGCCCCACAGACCGGTCCAGCGGATACCGCCGGTAACGTCGTGGCGGCTGCCGTCTTCATGGTTGAAGTTGTAGGGGTCGATGTTGCGGAAATCGACCCCGGCATAAGGCTGGCTGGACCAGCGACCGCCGTAGATATCGATCTCGGTACCGATATCCTTGGTACTGTCCAGGCCCGGGCGCACGAACAGTTCGATCCCGCCGTTGTACTCCGGCACATCGATGTTGACCTTGGCCATGATGTTGGTTTTGCGCAGTTCTTCGTTGGCCGGCTCAAGGAACGAACGCCAGGTATTGTCGAAACCGTGGACCAGGTCGTTGGCGGCGAAAAAGTCGGTTTCACCCCAGGCGATTTGCTGCTTGCCCAGGCGGAACCAGGTGCGCTCGCCTACCGGGAAGTCCACGTACAGCTCGCGGATGTCGGTCTTGTCGTAGAGTTCGGTGATGTCACCACGGCCATCGGCTTCGTGGTAGTTGTTGGCGCCCATCTTCTCCAGGTGATTGAGGAAGTTGGTTTCGACCTCACGCACACCGCGCAGCTTGGCCACCAGCGAGAAGCTGTCGGCGGGTTTCCACTGCAGGTTGAGGCGCGCGGTGCTGCGCATCATCGACAGTTTGCCGCGGTCGTCGTAATCGGGTGTGTCTTCCCAGTTCTTCATGTTCCAGGACATTTCCTGGCGCAGGTAGCCGTCATAGGTGAAGGTGTCGGCCAGCGCCGGGGTAGTCATCACCCCCAGTGCGACGGCCAGTCCCAGCCGGTTGAACGAGGTGTGCGCGTGCGCTCCCCGAATCAGCTTGTTCATGCTTCTCTCCCCAATAGGTAGCGGCAGCGATTGATCGATTGCTGTTGTTGTTATTTCGTATCAAAGCAACTGAAACGAGGAGTCCGGCAGGCTGGCCGCCCCTCCCTGCTCCCGCTCGCCAAAGATGAAGCGGGGACGGAACACATAGATCAGCGCGGGCATCACGAACAGTGCGCTGAACGCCGAAACCGTCAGCCAGATCGCCATCAGCAGCCCCATTTCGGCCTGGAAGCGCAGCGACGATGCCCACCACAACAGGGTGGCCAGGATCAGTACGCTGGCGGTCACGATCACGCCCATGCCGGCCGAGTGCAGGGCGATGCGCACGGCATCCTCGGCACTCTTGCCGATGGCGATCTCTTCCTTGATCCGGTCTGCGATGTAGAAGGCGTAATCCACACCCAGACCAATACCCAAGGCAGCCACCGGCACGGTGTTGATGTTCATGCCGATGCCCTGCCAGGTCATGAAGGCGAAAGTCATCATGTTGGAAATGATCACCGGCACCATGAACACCATGCCGGCGATCGAAGAGCGGTACACGGCGGTGCAGATCAGTGCCAGCACCAGCAGCGCCAGGGCGATGGCTTCGATCTGGCTGGCCAGGATGATTTCGTTGACGGCGGCCATCACCCCGATCAGGCCACCGGCCAGGTACCACTCACCCTGGGCCAGCGGGTGCTGGGCGATGAACTCCTTGATGCGCGCCACGGCAGTACGGATGGTTTCACCCTGGCGGTCACGGAACATCAGGGTGACCGCGCCGTTGGCGTACTGGTCGTCGGCAAAGCGCGACATGTCACCGGGCTCCGAGACCGAATCGAGCATGGCCGCGAGGCTGCCGTTGATGGCGCTGCTGTCGCCCAGTTCCAGGTAGCGTGGGTTGCCTTCGCGCAGGCTGAGGTTGATCTGCGGCAGCACATCGGCCAGTGAAACAGAACCGCCGACTTGCGGCTGGGCCTCGATAAAGCGTTGGAAGCTGTTCATTGCCTGCAAGGCTTCATTGCTTTTGATCAGGCCCTTGTTGCCGTCCTCACCGAGGACCACGAACATCCGGTCGACGCCTTCGAAGCGCGCATTGATCGCCGCCGAGTCGAGGTTGTAATCGGCTGTCGGCCAGAGAATCGGCGAACCCGGGTTGGCGTCACCGATTTTCAGGTTGAGTGAAAACAGGCCGGCACCGATGACCGCGATCAGGCTGAGCGCCAGCACCGCATAACGGGCCCGGGACAGGCAGACGGCAGTGGCCAGGTCCAGCACCCGGGTGAGCAGCGGAATGCAGTTGAGCGGATGCACCATGCCGTGCGGCTTGCGGATGAACGACAGCATCACCGGGGTCAGGATCACGGCACTGATCGTCAATGTCAGTACCCATACGCACGCCAGCACCGTGAGCTTCTGCAGCATCGGGATCGGGCTCAGCGCCACCACTGCCATGCAGGCCGCATCGGCGATCACCCCGAGCATGCCCGGGCGAAACAGGTCCGACAGTGCCACTTTGGCGGCGATCCTGGCGGTGTCGGCATTGGCCGGCAACAGCTCCAGCTCATCGTCGAAACGGTTGACGATCTGCACCGAGTGCGACACCGCTCGCGAGGTGATCAGCATCGCCACGACGATTACCAGCGGCTCGAAACTGATGTCCAGCAAATGGCAGATACCCAGGGCCCAGGACGCACTCACCGCCCCTGCCAGCAGCGGCAACAGCACGCCACGCCAGGTGCGCAGGAGAATGAATAGCATCACCAGGGTGACCAGCAGCGCAGCGCCGACCAGCTGGAACGTCTCTGGCAGGTAATGCCCGACCCAGCCATAAAGAATCGGATCGCCGACCACGCGGATGTGCACCTGACCGTCGTCGACACGTTTGATCAGGCTGCGGATCTCTTGAAAAACCTTGCTGTACTCGACCTGATCGTCGATGAAGTCGACGGTAATCAGCGTCGCTTGCAGGTCCTTGGAAACGTACGGGCCATACACCAGCGGGTTGCGCAGTACCGCCTGCTTCAGCTCGGCCATCGCTTCGGCGCTTTGCGGCAGCTGTGGCCACATCAACGGCAGGCTGACGATACCGGCAGTGGATGCGCGCACCTCTTTGAGTTTTTTCGAGGCCAGCGAAGTGATCTGGTACGGATTGACCGCCGACACCTCACGCAGCCCCAGGGTGACTTCGCGAACTTTCTCCAGCACCGCCGTCTGAAAGATGTCGCCCTGGTCCACTTCGAACATGATGGTGACCATGTTCGAGCCACCGAAGGTGTCCTTGAATTTTTCATGGGTCTTCACGTACTCGTGACGTGACGGCAGCATGTCTTCAAAGACTGTGCGCACCTCGATGTGCAGGGCAAACCAGCCCAGCACCAGGGTCAACAGCAGCAGGCAACCGGCCACCCAGGCACTGCGCCGGATGCAGAACTCAGCTATACGTTCGATCATGAGAAGCTCTCGCTTGCGTTAAGCAAAATGATGTTCAGGGCTGCAGCCGGGACCAGCGCGTGCCGTCCCATTGGCCGATATCCGCCCCTGCCAGCCACAGGCTTCCGGCCACCGGCAAGGCACGGACATGCCAGGACAAATCGCGCTCATCGAGAATGCCGCGGTGCCAGGCGCTGCCTTCGCCACTGGCCCAGCGACCCAGTGCACCGGTGACGAACCAGCGCTGTTGCGGCGCCAGCCAGGCCACATCGAACAGGTGATCGTGCAGCCCGACATCAACGGCCTGCCAGCTCTGGCCGCCATCGCGGGTTTGCAGCACGGTGCCTTCCAGGCCAACTGCCATGCCGTTCTGGGCGTCACGGAAATTCAGGGCCATCAACGATGTCGCGATACCGGCATCGACTTCCTGCCAGTCCTGGCCATTGAGGTTGCCGAGCATCACCCGCCCGAACTCACCGACCAGCACCAGGCGACCGCCGTCGAGAATCGCCACGTCGTTCCAGGCCACGTCTTCTTCTTCGCGCAGGCGCTGCCAGCTCTGGGCGAAATCGCGACTGATCAACAGCGCGCCCATTTCACCGGTGGCGATGGCCACGCCATCGGCAGCGACACGCACGCGATTGAGTTTGTTGGCCACTGCCGAGCGCGGGACGTCCTCGACTTGCTGCCAGCTCTGGCCGCCATCGCCGCTGCGCAGGATCACCCCATCGTTGCCCACGGCCACCAGGTGACTGGCGTCCCAGGCGGCGATGTCCTGCAGGGTATTGCGGCTTGGCGTCGGCAGGCGGCTGACCGCGCCATTCGCTGCGATCAGGAGGATCTTGCCGTAGGAACCACTGGCCAGCAGGTCACCGTTGGGCAGGCGCGCCAGTCCATAGAACTGGTCGCGATTCTCCAGCGGTGCCGGCTCGATAGTGCTGCCGACCGGTTGCGGACGAATGAACAGGCCGGCCCACAACAACGCCGCAATGATCACCCACGGCAAGATCGCCATCATGAGCTTCACAAGCCGCGCACCTGGTCGTGGGGCTGACACCTTTACAAGGCTGAGATCGCTAGTAACGAGGTTCGACATGAGACTGATCCACACGTTAATCGCCACCGGAAGTCTGATGACGAAGGCACAGTCACATTAGGTCTCGCCGTTGGCAGGGACTATCCGTGTACTGCTCGCCTTATCCCCCCAGTGCAAGTTAATGATTGGGGTCAAAGGCGTGGGCGTCAGCGGGGCGTTTCAGGAAAAAACCGGGCAAAAAAAAACGCCGTGACAAGCACGGCGTAGAAGTGGAAAGCATCAGGCGCGTTGCTGGAGCAGGTCGAGGGCGACGTCGACAATCATGTCTTCCTGGCCACCGACCATACGCCGGCGCCCCAGCTCGACAAGGATATCGATGGTTTTCAGGCCGTACTTCGCCGCCGCCAGTTCAGCGTGGCGCAGGAAGCTTGAATAAACCCCGGCATACCCCAGCGCCAGGGTTTCGCGGTCGACGCGCACAGGGCGGTCCTGCAGCGGGCGCACCAGGTCGTCGGCGGCGTCCATCAGCCGATACAGATCGGTGCCGTGATTCCAGCCCAGACGTTCGGCGGCGGCAATGAACACTTCCAGCGGGGCGTTACCGGCCCCCGCGCCCATTCCGGCAAGGCTGGCGTCGATACGGTCGCAGCCCTCTTCCACGGCGGCGATCGAGTTGGCCACGCCGAGGCTCAGGTTGTGGTGCGCGTGCATGCCCGTCTGCGTCTGCGGATCGAGCACGGCCTTGAAGGCACGCATGCGGGCGCGGATATCGTTCATGTTCATGGCGCCACCGGAGTCGGCCATGTAGATGCACTGGGCACCGTAGGACTCCATCAGCTTGCCCTGGGCCGCCAGCTGTTCGGGCGCGATCATGTGGCTCATCATCAGAAAGCCGACGGTGTCCATGCCCAGCTCGCGGGCGAACTCGATATGCTGGCGGGAGACATCCGCCTCGGTGCAATGGGTCGCGATGCGTACCGAACGCGCCCCGGCCTGGTAGGCCTGTTTGAGGTCGTGGACGGTACCGATGCCCGGAATCAGCAACACCGTGATGCGCGCATGCTCGATGACATCGGCAGCCGCTTCAATCCACTCCAGGTCACTGTGGGCGCCGAAGCCGTAGTTGAAGCTGGAACCTTGCAGCCCATCACCGTGAGTGACTTCGATGGCATCGACGCGGGCCAAGTCCAGCGCGCGGGCGATGTCCTGGACATTCTGCAGCGAGTACTGGTGGCGGATGGCGTGGCTGCCATCACGCAGGGTCACGTCGCAGGTATAGAGTTTGTTCTCGGTCATGTTCATGTCCTCAAGCCTCGCTGCTCAACATGCGTTGCGCCATCCGCTCGGCGCTGGCCATTGCCGCGGAAGTCATGATGTCGAGGTTGCCGGCGTAGGCCGGAAGGTAATGGGCCGCGCCTTCGACTTCGAGGAAGATCGAGGTCTTGAGGCCGGAGAATTTACCCAGCCCGGGAATGTTCAGCGGTGACGCTTCGGGTATCAGGTCAAACTGCACTTTCTGTTTGAGGCGGTAGCCCGGCACGTAGGCCTTGACCGCCTGTTCCATGGCCAGCACCGACGCTTCGACCGCTGCCGGATCGGCGGCTTCGGACAGCACAAACACCGTGTCACGCATGATCAGCGGCGGCTCGGCCGGGTTCATGATGATGATCGCCTCGCCCTTGGTCGCGCCGCCGATCACCTCGATGGCCTTGCTGGTGGTTTCAGTGAATTCATCGATGTTGGCGCGGGTGCCGGGGCCCGCCGACCTGGATGCAATCGAGGCAATGATTTCGGCGTAATGCACCTTGGCCACACGCGACACGGCCGCCACCATCGGAATGGTGGCCTGGCCGCCACAGGTGACCATGTTGATGTTGAGTTCATCGACGTGCTCGGCGCCGTTGACCACCGGCACACAGTACGGGCCGATGGCCGCTGGCGTCAGGTCGATCAGGCGGATGCCGGGCTTGATGGCGCGCAGGAAGCGGTCGTTGTTGACGTGGGCCGAGGCCGAGGTGGCATCGAAGACAAAATCGATGTCCTTGAATACCGCCATTCTGCTCAGGCCGGCCACACCCTCGTGGGTGGTGGCGATACCCAGGCGTGCAGCGCGGGCCAGGCCATCGGAGGCCGGATCGATACCGACCATGGCGCCCATTTCCAGGTGCTGGCCATGCCGCATGATCTTGATCATCAGGTCGGTGCCGATATTGCCGGAGCCGATGATGGCAACCTTGAGTTTGTTCATGCTGATGCGCTCTTCAGGTTGAGCTGCCGATCACTCGGCGGAAAAATTGACGGCGACCTGGCCAATGCCTTCGATCACCGCCTCGAAACGATCCCCGGCCTGCACCGCCACCATCGGCCCCAAGGCGCCGGTGAGGACGATGTCGCCGGCACGCAGGGGTTCGCCCAGGCCAGCCATGGTGCGCGCCAGCCACACCGCAGCGTTGAGCGGATGCCCCAGGCACTCGGCACCGCTGCCGCTGGACACCTGTTCGCCGTTGCGTGTCATGTGCATCACTGCGTTGCGCAGGTCGGCTGCGGCCAGCGGTATGGCCGGCCCACCGAGAACGAAGCAACCGCTGGAGGCGTTGTCAGCCACGGTGTCGACAAAGCGGATGTTCCAGTTCTGCACCCGCGACCCGACGATTTCCAGTGCCGGCAACACCCAGCCCGTGGCCTCCAGAAGCTCGGCGAAGGTGGTGTCGGCACGCGGCAGGTCCTTGCTCAGGATCAGGGCGATTTCCGCCTCGATCTTCGGTTGCAGTACTGATGTGACCGGCACGGTCTGGTTGTCGCCGTAGCACATGTCCGCGAACAGGGTGCCGAAGTCCGGTTGGTCGACACCCAACTGTGCCTGCACCTTGGGGTTGGTCAGGCCGATCTTGCGCCCCACCACCCGCCGGCCTGCTGCCACGCCATGGGCAACGTTCAGGCGCTGGATGGCATAGGCCGCCTGGCCGGCCTCTTCACCAATCTGCTCACGCAAGGGTGCAATCGCTTCACCGCTGCGCTCGGCAGCACGCAGGGCGGCGGCCAATTGCTCGAGAGTTTCCTGGGTCACGCTCATATTCACCTCGGGGTTCACAGCGCAGCCATTGCTCTTGCAGCCGCGCAGGTTGCTCTACCGGCAGCGCCGGATCAGGGGGCGAGAAAATCCAGCACCAGCCGGTTGAAGCGCTCGGCGTACTCCCACTGCACCCAATGGCCACAGTTGTTGAACACATGCAGTTCGCTTTGGGTAATGCCGGCGACCAGGCGCAGGCCGGTGTCCATCGGCACAAAGCGGTCGTTGCGGCCCCAGATCACCAGGGTCGAAGCGTTGATCTCACCCAGGCGCATCGACACATCCGGAAACTGGCGCGGGTACAGCGCCAGGCTCTGGGTGAAGTTCTCCAGGTGGTCACGGCGTTTGAGGATGTTCTCCAGGCGGCCGGCGATCAGCTCAGGGGTCAGGTCGCTGCTGTCATGAACAAAGATGTCCATCATCTGCTGCAAGTTGGCCTGCGTGGGTTCGCGATAGACCTTCTGCAGCAGCTTGATGCCTTCGGTCGGCATCGGCACGAAGGCGCTGACACCGCCGGTGCCACCGCCCATCAGCACCAGGCGGCCAACGCTGTCGGGATAATTCAGGGCGAACGCCACGGCGCTGTGGCCGCCCATGGAATTACCGATCAGATGCGCCCGGGCAATCCCCAACTGCTCCAGCAACGCCTTGAGCACCCGGGCATTGAGGGCTGAACGCGACTCGGTGCAGACAATGCTGTCGCTTTTGCTCCAGCCGGGGCAGTCCATCAGGATCACCCGGTAACCGGCGGCCATCAACGGCTCGATATTGCGGCTGAAGTTCGACCAGCCACTGGCGCCCGGCCCGGAGCCGTGCAGCATAACCACCACGTGCTGGCTTGCACCGCAGTCGTGGTAGTGGATGTTCAGGCGTACGCCGTTGTCTTCAATCAAGGCAAAGCGGCTGGTTGCGCTTTCGCTGTAGTCGCTCATGGCTGGACTCTCCTGGGGCTCTCAAGCGGGACGAACAGGGCGGGCACTCAACGAACCGTAACCGGCGATCCACTCGGGAACGGGGCGGTAATAACGGTCACTGACCTGATACAGCCCAAAGCCGGCCAGGGCGGCAAAAGCCGCCACCCAGGTCTTGATTTCATGCGTGGACTTGCCGGCCAGCGCCGACAGCTGCGCATTGCTGATGCTGTCCAGCTCCGTCAGGCAGCCGCGCTCGAGTACGCTGAGAAAGTGTTGGTCCCACTCGGGATTGAGCGGATGCAACGTGCCCTGATCCTCGGCGAAGCGCTGCGCCGCCAGGATCACCCGTTGCGTGCGCGCCTCGCGCTCATCGGCGGGCAGATAACGACCGCTGCCTTTGAGCCTGTCGGCCATCAGGCCCTCGACCTTGGCCAGTTCCGGTACCGGCGGTTGATGGGAAAGGCCTCCGGAACCGAGGAACAGCACCCGCTTGCCCTGGGTAGCGGCCCAGCGGCCAATGGCTTCGCCCAGCAGTCGGGCACGCTGGAAGCTCGGCAGCGGCTTTGCCACCGAGTTGATGAACACCGGGATCACCGGCACCTGGCGTAAACCGCCGAGCAGCAGCTCCAGCGGTTGGGCAGCACCGTGGTCGAGCTGCATGCGGTACGACACCGCACTGTCGACACCCGCCTCCAGCACCGCGGCCGCGCAGTCTTCAGCCAGCGCCTGAGGCACGGACAAGGGCCCGGCCAGCGTGCCGAAGTCGCCAATGGCATGAGCGGCCATACCGATGCAGAACGACGGCATCACATCGTAGAAAAAGCCGTTGTAGTGGTCAGGGCTGAACAGGATCACCAGCTCGGGATCGAAGGCGGCGATGCGTTGGCGCGCCGCCGCGATTACCCCGGCGACCTCATCCAGGACAGCCTGGGCTGGGTCTACATGCCCCATCAAGGGGCTATGCGACAGACAATGCAGATAAGCGCTCATTCACGTCCACACTCAAGGTCAAGGACAGCCGGGCACTTTCAGCAAGTCCCGGCCGGTTGCTTGGGTCGACGATAGAGTGCTGTGGAGGTCCCGGCAGTCCCGTGACGGCGGGCGTTATCCCTTGAGCGCAGAAAACTCCGTGCGGCGTTACGCAGCTTGCCTGCGCATGGTAAGAATGGCGGCACCGAAGAAGATGAATGTCGAGCCAACCGCCCTGCTCACCCACAGCGAGAAGCGTGGGCGCGTCAGTACCCCCTTGGCCCGCGACGCCAGCGCTGCGTACAGGGTCAGGGAGGTCAGCGACAAGCCCATGAAGATCGAGGTGAGCAGCAGAAACTGCGGCAGCAACGCGGCACTCTGGTCAAGGAACTGCGGAAACAATGCGGAGAAGAACATGGTCGCCTTGGGGTTGGTCGCCGCCGTCAGGAACGCCGACTTGAACAGCTTCCGGCGCGACGGTTTGCAGGCTTTCTGATCGCCCGCAACATCAGCCGCCAGCATCGGCGTCTTCTTGAACAACTGCTTGGCACCCAGATAAAACAGATAGCCGGCACCGGCAATCTTCACCACGTTGAACATCCACTCAGAACTGGCGAGCAGAGCACCCAGCCCCAGCATCGCTGCGGCCGAAAGACAGAACAGTCCGCAGGCATTGCCCAGGGAAGACCACAACGCAGAGCGCGGACCATAGGCCAGGCTGTTGTTGATCGCCATCAGGGTGGCTGGACCTGGGCTGGCGATGGCAATCGCGGCAACCACTACATAAGCAAGTATCGAGTGAGCATCCATTTTTCAGACTCGGGCGTGACAGGAAGACACTGCATCTTACAGGGACACGCGGGGGCGTTATTGCTTTGTTTGCTCAGAAGCGGTCTCTAGTGTTTTACGCATGAAAACCCGCGCATAGCCCTCTTCCATGGCCCGGTGGGTTTCCACGTAACCGAGCCGTTTGTAGATCTCGATGTTCTCGGTCATTCGTTCATGGGTGTACAGCTTGATGGCCGTGCATCCCATGCGCTGCGCATAGTCCTCACAAAACGCCAGCAACCTTTTGCCAATGCCCTGGCCTTTGTAGCGCGCGGCCACGGCGATATTGTTGAGCAGCAGTTCGGTGTTTTCCTGGCTCAGCACCAGAACGCCTTGTATCTCCGCGCCGCTTGCCAACACGAAAACGCTGGATTCAGCGATGACCTGGCGGTAGTCATCGAGCATCGGCGCCGGCTTTTTGCCGATCCGTGCGATGTACGGTGAGTAGGCTTCAGTTACCAGGGCAGCAATGTGCTCGGCGTCTTCCTGGCTGGCCGGGCGGATCCTGCTCAAAGATTCCATGGGTACCTCCCGGGTTATCGTTCAAGGCATGCGAGGCCGGATCGGGCAATAATAGGCTGCCTGATAGCCCTTACGCACTGAGCAGCTTCTTCAACCAAGTCCGAATGCCAGGATCGACATGAACATCACCCTTCGCAATGAACAACCCGCAGACTTCGACAGCATTGCACGCTTGACCGAGGCAGCGTTCCGAAACGAAGAGCACTCCAGCCATACCGAGCAGTTCATCGTCGATGCCCTGCGAAAAGCCGGTCAACTGAGCGTCTCACTGGTGGCGGAAGAAAACGGCGCCATCATCGGCCACGTGGCTGTTTCACCCGTTACCATCTCGTCGGGAGCAACCGGTTGGTATGGCCTGGGCCCGATTTCGGTGTGGCCTGATCGCCACGGGCAAGGTATTGGCTCGTCATTGATGAAGGCCGCGCTGGCTGAGCTGCAACGTCTTGGTGCTGAGGGGTGCGTGCTACTCGGCGACCCTGGCTACTATGCTCGCTTCGGCTTCAAGGTCCACCCCGGCCTTGAGTTGCCCGGCGTTCCGCAGGAGTACTTCCAGGCGCTGTCGTTCGCCAGTACGGTACCCACTGGTGTCGTTACCTACCACGAAGCCTTCGAAGCCAGCGCCTGATCATCGCTGGCATCATTACAAGTCAGCCCATCCTGAAAGAGCCACTCTATCAGCCACCAATACTCGCGCTATTAGCCCTCGCTCTTCCCCACGTCTAGCCTATATTTATCGCTGCACTGATCCGGCCGGATGGATTCTGGGAAGACGGTAATAAAGCGGCTACAGCCGTTACTCCCGCCATGATCCGTCTTTCCGATAACGAGATTGCCGCTACGCTGAACTGTCCGTGATGGCCATCACCGATTCGTTGATCGAACCGCTGGCCTTGAACCTATGTCATTGATTTCACTCATCTCTACTCGGTTGATAGAACGGGTCGGATTGTGGGGTGAGTCCATCCAGAGGTGAAACAGTCATGTCAAACGAGTCAAAATGCCCGTTCAATCCTGCCGCTGGTGGTGGTACCAGCAACCGCGATTGGTGGCCCAACCAGCTGAATCTGAAGATCCTGCACCAGCACTCGAACCTCTCCGACCCGATGGATGCGGGTTTCGATTACGCCAAGGCGTTCAAGAGCCTGGACTTCGCCGCCCTCAAGCAAGACCTGCGGGCGCTGATGACCGACTCCCAGGACTGGTGGCCGGCCGACTTCGGCCACTATGGCCCGCTGTTCATCCGCATGGCCTGGCACAGCGCCGGCACCTATCGCATCGGTGATGGCCGTGGTGGCGCCGGCTCTGGCCAGCAGCGTTTCGCCCCGCTCAACAGCTGGCCCGACAACGTCAGCCTGGACAAGGCCCGGCGCCTGCTGTGGCCGATCAAACAGAAATACGGCAAGAACATCTCCTGGGCCGACCTGATCGTGCTCACCGGCAACGTCGCTCTGGAATCCATGGGCTTCAAGACCTTCGGTTTTTCCGGTGGCCGCGCCGATGTCTGGGAGCCGGATGAAGCGGTGAACTGGGGGGCCGAGACCGTCTGGCTGGGTGGCGACATCCGCTATGGCAAGGCGCAACCGCCCGGTGACGTGCCGCTGGTGGCGGAACCGTCCAAACATGGCGAGGAGCAAAGCCGCGACCTGCCTGCCGGGGAGCGCAACCTCGACAACCCGCTGGCCGCCGTGCAAATGGGCCTGATCTACGTAAACCCCGAAGGCCCGGAAGGCAATCCCGACCCGATGGCCTCGGCCAAGGACATCCGCGACACCTTTGGCCGCATGGCCATGAACGATGAAGAAACCGTGGCGCTGATCGCCGGCGGTCACGCCTTCGGCAAAACCCACGGTGCCGGCCCGGCCGACAACGTCGGGGCTGAGCCGGAAGCTGCGGGCCTTGAGGAACAAGGGCTGGGTTGGCGCAACAAGTTCGGCAGCGGCAAAGGCCCCGACGCGATCACCAGTGGCCTGGAAGTGACCTGGACGTCGACCCCGACGAAGTGGAGCAACGAGTACCTGGAAAACCTCTTCGGCTTCGACTGGGAACTGACCAAGAGCCCCGCCGGCGCCCACCAGTGGCGGCCCAAAGGCGGCGCCGGTGCCGACCGCATCCCCCATGCGTTCGACCCGGCGAAAAAACAGGAACCGCGGATGCTGACCTCGGACCTGGCGCTGCGCTTCGACCCAATCTACGAACCGATCGCCCGCCGCTTCAAGGAAAACCCCGAACAGCTGGCCGATGCCTTCGCCCGCGCCTGGTACAAGCTCATTCATCGCGACATGGGCCCGCTGTCACGCTACCTCGGCCCGGAAATGCCCGGTGAAGAACTGCTCTGGCAAGACCCGATCCCGACTGTCGACCATGCGCTGGTCAACGACGCCGACGTCGCCGCGCTCAAAGCCAAGGTATTAGCCTCGGGCCTGTCGGTGTCGCAACTGGTGTCCACCGCCTGGGCTGCGGCCTCGTCGTTCCGTGGATCGGACAAACGCGGGGGTGCCAACGGTGGGCGCCTGCGTCTGGCGCCGCAAAAAGACTGGGAAGCCAATCAGCCGGCGCAACTGGCCGAAGTGCTGGGCAAGCTGCAAAGCATCCAGAACGACTTCAACGCGCAGGGCGGCGGCAAGAAAATCTCCATCGCTGACCTGATCGTCCTGGCCGGTAACGCAGGTGTCGAGCAAGCGGCGAAAAACGCTGGTCACACTGTGACGGTGCCGTTCTCCCCTGGCCGTACCGACGCCTCCCAGGCGCAGACCGATGTTGAGTCCTTCGGCTTGCTGGAACCAATTGCCGATGGCTTCCGTAACTACGTCAAAGCAGGAGCCAAGGCCAAACCCGAGGCGCTGCTGGTGGACAAGGCGCAACTGTTGAACCTCACAGCACCGGAGATGACCGTGCTGGTCGGTGGCCTGCGGGTGCTCGGCACCAGTGTCGGCAACTTCAACCTGGGCGTGTTCACCCAGCGGCCTGGGCAGTTGACCAACGACTTCTTCCAGAACCTGCTGGACATGAACGTGGAATGGAAGCCGACCTCCAGTGCCAACGACAGCTATGAAGGCCGCGACCGCAAGACCGGCGCCGTGAAATGGAGCGGTTCACGTGTCGATCTGGTGTTCGGCTCGCACGCGCAACTGCGCGCGCTGGCCGAGGTGTATGCCAGCAACGATGCCAAGGACAAGTTCGTCCACGACTTCGTCGCCGCCTGGAGCAAGGTGATGAACCTCGACCGTTTTGACCTGGCCTGAAGCCAATGCTCTGGCCTGATAGTGCCAGGCAGAAACGCCCCGACCTGAACGTTCAGGCCGGGGCTTTTTCGTTCTGATCCGTATTTTTCTGCGTCATCTGCATCTGTAATGAAAGCCCTGAAAATCCGACAATGAGGCCCCTACAAGGCACCTTTCACGGCGTGCCTGATCAGGTGGCTGGTTGATCTGCAGCGCCTGTTGCCTCTTTCCTGTTCAATTCGGAGTTCATATGGGCAAGCTTGCGTTTTTCGTGGTTGGCTTTCTGGTGCTGGCCATTGGTATCGGGGCGTTAGGGACGATTTCGCCGTTGTAAGAAACTGATATCACCTATTGGGGGCTGTCATCTTCGCGTCATCAATCGAGTGGCAAGATCATCGCAACGCTTTGAGCGCTGTCTGATGAACCTGCAAGGAACACTCGATGAAAAGCGACACCTCCCTGTTTGCGGCGATTGACCTGGGGTCCAATGCGTTTCGCATGATGATTGGCCAGCCGGTCAAACGGAACCGCCAATGGGTGATCGAGGAAGTCAAATCCTTGCGTGAGCCGGTTCGCCTGGCTGAGGGCCTGCATGGCGGCGCCCTCGACGACCTGGCACTGGACCGCGGCTGGCAAGCGCTGGCACGTTTTGGCAAAAAACTGCGCGGTTTCGAGCCAGGACGCGTTCGCGCAGTGGCCACCAGCGCCGTGCGCGAAGCGGCCAATGCCAAGCGCTTTCTGAGCGACGCCCAGCGTCATCTGGGCTTTCCCATCGACGTTATCTCCGGCGAAGAAGAAGCCCAACTGGTGTATGCCGGCGTCAGCCATCGTATCCCGGATGCCACGACCATGCGCTTGGTAGTGGACATCGGCGGTGGTTCCACCGAGTTGATCCTCGGTCGCGGCGAACAGGCCTTGTTGACCGAAAGCCTGACCATCGGCAGTGGTACCTGGAGTACGCGCTTTTTCCCTGGCGGCCGGGTGAGCGCCCAATCCTTGCTGGACGCCGAGCGCACCGCCACCTTGCAATTCGAGAAAGTCGCCCGGCGCTATCGCCATCTGGGCTGGCAGCAGGCCATCGGCTCGTCAGGCACCGCCCGGATGCTGGCCAAAGTGCTCAGGGCCAATGCCTTGAACGACTGTGGCGAAGGCGGCATCACCTACCGCGGCTTGTTGCGCCTGTCCGTACTGCTGCTTGAGGCCGGCCATGTAAACAGCACCCGCCTGGGCGGATTGCAGCCTCATCGCCAAAGCGCCCTGCCCGGTGGCCTGGCGATCATGCTGGCGGCCTTCAAGGCGTTCGGGATTACCGAGATGATGCCGTCCGAGCCCGGACTGCGCTTTGGTGTGCTGCATGGGTTGATGCTTAACCGCGCGTGATTTCTTCTATCCTTCTATGCAACCCGCCATAGTGGATACCGTCATGCCCGCCCCCGACACCACCCTCCTGCAAAGTTGGCATGACAATGCCCGCGCCTGGATCGAAGCCATCCGCAGCGGCGCTATCGAAAGCCGCCTGAAGGTCACCGACCAGGCCATCCTCCTGGCGGTGCTCGGCCGTCAGCCCGGGCACGTGCTTGACCTCGGCTGTGGTGAAGGCTGGCTGCTGCGGGCGCTGACTGAACGAGGTATCAAGGCAGTCGGCGTGGACGGCGATGCGACACTGGTGGAAGCGGCGCGGGCGGCAGGCAGTTCGCCGGTGCATCTGGCCAGCTATGACGCGTTGGCAGCGGCACAGGTCAATGTCGGTAGCGACTACGATCTGATCTGCGCCAACTTCGCCCTGCTGCACCAGGACGTCATCCCGTTACTCGCCGCCATGCACGCCCTGCTCGCCCCAGGCGGTGCGCTGGTGATCCAGACCCTGCACCCCTGGACCGCGGCGGCGGGCGATTATCAGGATGGCTGGCGCGTGGAGACCTTCGCCGACTTCCAGGGCCAGTGGCAACCCATGCCGTGGTACATGCGCACCTTGTCCAGCTGGCTCAATGCACTGGACATGGCCGGTTTCCGTCTGGCCAGCCTGCAGGAGCCGCAGCACCCGCAAAGCCTGGTGCCGCAGTCGCTGCTGCTGGTGGTCGAGCAGCGCGACTGAAGGTGGGTGGGAGCGGGCTTGTCCCGCGATGCGGGGTGACTGACCGACCGCCATCGCGGGGCAAGCCCGCTCCCACCAGTTGGACTCCACCCTTTACGCCAGTTGCTGCAACAGCACTTCCAGCGGATGGCGCAAGGTACGATCAGCCTGGCGTTTGACCTGACTACGGCACGAATACCCGGTCGCCAGTGCTTCACCCTCCTTGTCCAGTTTGCCCGCCCAGGACTGCTCGAAGATGGTCTTCGAGGTTTCCTGGTTACGCGCTTCATGGCCGTAGGTGCCGGACATGCCGCAGCAGCCGGTGGCTTCGGTCGACAGCTTGAGGCCCAGACGCGCAAACACCTGCTCCCACTGACGGGTGCTGGCCGGAACGTTGGTCTTCTCGGTGCAATGCGCCATCAGCCGGTAGGTGGTGGTGGCCCGGGTCGGCTGCTCAGGCAGTACATCCACCAGCCACTCCTGCGGCAGCAAGACTTTCGGGCAGTCGCCCAGGCCCGGGACCTTTTGATACTCCTGGCGGTACACCAGGGTCATGGCCGGATCCAGGCCCACCAACGGCACACCGCAGTCGGCCAAGGCGCTGAGCTGGCGGGCGTTGCGGATAGCCGCCTTGTTGAAGGCAGCGAGGAAGCCCTGGACGTGCAGCGGCTTGCCGTTGGCGCTGTAGGGCGCCAGGTAGATGCGGTGGCCGAGGCGGTAAGCCAGATCAATGAAGGCTGCCAGCACCGGGGTCTCGAAGTAACGGGTGAAAGCATCCTGGACCAGCACGATGCTGCGCTCCCGCTGGGCCGGGGTCAGTTCACGCAGGGCCGGAATGCTGGCCAGGCGCACGTTGCAACGGCTCAGCGTGGCCTGCAGGTTGTAACGGCTGATCAACGGGCTGTCGAGCATGCCGACATGCCGTTCGAGCAATTTGCTCACCCACTTCGAACCCATCACCGCGTTGTACAGGCCAGGCGCGTAGGCCAGGTACGGAATGCTGAACTCCAGCGAACCGATCAGGTAGTCGCGCAGTGGCCGCTGGTAGCGCCCGTGGTAAAGCTCGAGAAAGCGCGAGCGGAATTCCGGCACGTTGACCTTGATCGGACACTGGCCTGCGCACGACTTACAGGCCAGGCAGCCGGCCATGGCGTCGTAGACTTCATGAGAGAAGTCCGCTTCACCCTTGCTGCGCGAAAGATTGTTGCGCAGGCGCGCCGGCAGGCCTTTAAGCCAGTTCAGCTTGCCCTGGGCAGTCGCCAGCACGTCGATGTTGGCGGCACCCTGCAAACGCAGCCACTCGCGGATCAGCGAGGCACGGCCCTTGGGCGAATGCTGGCGTTCGCGGGTGGCTTTCCATGACGGGCACATGGCGTCGTTGGGGTCGTAGTTGTAGCAGGCACCGTTGCCGTTGCAGTGCACGGCGCTGCCGAAGCTTTGCCACACACGCTCGTCGATCTGCCGGTCGAAGTCGCCACGCAGCGGCGCTTCGTTGACCTTGATCAGGCCCTGGGCGCTGTCCGGCGGGGTGCAGATCTTGCCGGGGTTGAGCTGGTTGTGCGGGTCGAAAGCGCCCTTGAGCGCTTGCAGCGACGGGTACAGCTCACCGAAGTATTCCGGTACGTATTCCGAGCGCAAGCCCTTGCCATGCTCACCCCAGAGCAGGCCGCCATAGCGCAGGGTCAGCGCTGCCACGGCATCGGAAATCGGCTTGACCAGCGCCGCCTGGGCCGGGTCTTTCATGTCCAGCGCCGGGCGCACATGGAGCACGCCGGCATCGACGTGACCGAACATGCCGTAGGCCAGGCCATAGCCGTCGAGCAAGGCACGGAACTCGGCGATATAGTCCGCCAGTTGCTCCGGCGGCACCGCGGTGTCTTCCACGAACGGCTGCGGACGCACTTCACCCTCGACGTTGCCGAGCAGGCCCACCGAGCGTTTGCGCATGGTGTAGACCCGCGTCACCGCCTCGGCACCTTCGGCCAGGGTATGGCCCAGGCGCTCGACGCCCTGGTCGGCCTGCAGGTGGGCAACAAAGGCCTGCACCCGTGCATTCACCTCGGCCGGATCATCACCGCAGAATTCCACCAGGTTGATGCCCAGGGTCGGGCGCTCGGCGTCAGCAGGGAAGTATTCGGCGACGCTGTGCCAGACGATGTCTTTCATCGCCAGCATCAGCACCTTGGAGTCCACCGTCTCGATCGACAGTGGCTTGTGCGCCATCAGCGCATTGGCATCGCGCAGGGCGTCCATGAAGCTGGTGTAGCGGACGTTGACCAGTACCGCGTACTTGGGAATCGGCAGCACATTGAGCTTGGCTTCGACCACATAACCCAGCGAACCCTCGGCACCGCACAGCACGCTGTTGAGGTTGAAGCGACCCTGCTCGTCGCGCAGGTGCGCCAGGTCATAGCCGGTCAGGCAGCGGTTGAGCTTGGGAAAAATCTGCTCGATCAGCTCGGCCTGGGTTTCCTGGATCTGTCGTGCCGTGCGGTACACCTCACCGGCGCGGCCAGGCTCGGCACAGGCCTGTTCCAGTTCGGCGTCGTCCAGTGGCCGCGTGTGCAGGTGTTGGCCACCCAGCAGCACGCTGTGCAGCTCCAGCACGTGGTCGCGGGTTTTACCGTAGGTGCAGCTGCCCTGGCCGCTGGCGTCGGTGTTGATCATGCCGCCGACGGTGGCGCGGTTGGAGGTCGACAGCTCGGGGGCGAAGAACAACCCGTGGGGCTTGAGCGCAGCATTGAGCTGGTCTTTGACCACGCCGGCCTGGACCCGCACCCAACGCTCCTCGACATTGATTTCGAGAATGCTGTTCATGTGTCGCGACAGGTCGACGACGATGCCGTCAGTCAGCGACTGGCCATTGGTGCCGGTACCGCCGCCGCGCGGGGTCAGCTTGACCTCCTTGAAGCGCGGTTCGGCCATCAGCGCGGCAATTCGCGCGATGTCATCGGCATCCTGGGGGAATACCGCCGCCTGCGGCAGGCGCTGGTAAATGGAGTTATCAGTGGCCAGCACCGTGCGGGTGGCGTAGTCAGCACTGAGCTGGCCACGGAAACCGGCAGTGCGCAGGGCTTCGAGAAAGTCAGGGTACAGCGTGGCCGGCGCAGTGCCAGTCAGTCGGGCGATCATCGGGGGATGGCCTCATTTATGTCAGGCTAATCAGGAATACTTGCTGAAACGGTATGGTCAGTACACCGCCAGGTAGTGGATGATGCCAATGATCCCGCAGCCTTGCGCCAGGCACAAACGGATATTCCCGCAGCCTTTGATGACTTTTACGAATGAATTACCGCAACCTCACGCCTTCCATGTCCCTGCTGCTCGCCTTTGAAGCCGCCGCGCGTCACGAAAGCTATACCCGTGCGGCGGTGGAACTGGCGCTGACCCAAAGCGCCGTCAGCCGTCAGGTCCAGGCCCTGGAACAGCAACTGGGGGTGACGTTGTTCCGCCGCGAAGGCCGCACGGTCAAGCTCACCGATGTCGGACGCCTGTACCAGCGCGAAATCAGCGAGGCCCTCGGCCGCGTGCGCAGCGCCACCCTGCACGCCATCGCCCACCAGGCTGGCGGCGGCAGCCTGCGCCTGGCCACCTTGCCGACTTTCGGCTCGAAATGGTTGTTGCCTCGCTTGCATGAGTTCTACCGCAGTCACCCCGAGGTGCTGGTACACATCAATTCGCGGATTGAACCGGTGGACTTCGCCACCAGCGGCATCGACGCCGCCATCGTGGTCGCCACCAGCGACCTGCCGGGGCTGATCTGCCACCGTCTGCACGCCGAAGAATTGATGGTGATCCTGTCACCAACCCTGGCGGCCAGCCGGTCCGACTGGAGCCCGAAAGACATCAGCCAACAGGTGCTGCTCAGTGTCGCCAACAACGCCAATGCCTGGGGCGAATGGTTCACCCACCACGGCCTGGCGCACCAGGCCATGCGCCTGGGGCCGAGCTTCGAACTGACGTCGCATTTGATCCAGGCGGTGCGCGCTGACATCGGCATCGGCCTGGTGCCACGCATCCTGATCAGCGATGAACTGGCCAGTGGCGAGTTGAGCAGCCCTGCCCTGCCCTTTGCCAGTGCACGCAGTTACTACCTGGTGTATCCGCCGCGCAACCAGGCGCTGCCAGCGCTGGAGGCGTTCCGTAGCTGGCTGCTGGACAAAGCGGGGATGGAACTTCGCGGTTGAGGACGAGCGCGACGCCGTAACGCCGCGCTCGCGATCATTCAGTGCGGGGCGCGGGGGATGGTCTTGAGCAGGTCTTCAGGGCTGATATGGCCAACCACTTGCTGGCTGCCCGGCTGCGGCAGATCGAAGATGTGCCCCTTCATCTTGCCGATGACGTGCATCTCGCAAGGTTTGCAGTCGAACTTCAGGGTCAGCACCTCGTCGCCGTGAATCAGTTGCATCGGCGCGACCTTGGTACGCACGCCAGTGACGCCCTTGGCCTGTTTCGGGCAGAGGTTGAAGGAGAAACGCAGGCAGTGCTTGGTGATCATCACCGGCACTTCGCCCTTCTCTTCATGGGCCTCATAAGCCGCATCGATCAGCTTGACGCCGTGGCGGTGATAGAAATCGCGCGCCTTCTGGTTGTAGACGTTGGCCAGGAACGACAGGTGCGATTCCGGGTACACCGGCGGCGGATTGCTTTCCGCCTTACGCCCACCGCGTGGGTGCGCCTTGATACGCGCTTCAGTCAGCGCCTCGATCACTTCGCGGCGCAAGGCCTTGAGCTGCGAGTTGGGGATGAAGTATGCCTGTGGCGCATCCAGCTCGATGGCGCTGGCGTGGTATTGGGTGGTACCCAACTGGCCGAGCAGATCGTGCAGTTGCTCCAGCGCCTGTTCCGGCTTGTTCGCCGCGCCAAAAGGGCCGTCCAGGACAACGCTGGCGCTGACACCCTCTTCGCTGGTGGCGGTCAATTCCAGACGCTCTTCACGCAAGCGCGCAACCCAGGCCAGGCCAACACGGCGCTCTGCAGAGGTTTTCTGCAGGGCTTGCTGCCAGTTGTGGTCGAGGTTACGGCTCAGCGGGTGGTTCGGCCGCAGCTGGTACATCCCTTTAGGCATTTCGTTCGGCTCGACGCGGTAGCGGTAGCGCTTTTCGCCGTCTTCATCGAACTCGCCCTTGGGCTCGGCGATGTTGGCACGAAAGCCCACGACTTCGCGTTTAACCAACACATTGAGGCCGTCGCCGTTGGACAGCGGCTCATGGGTGACGACCTGCATGTCACGCTTGCCGACTTTCTCGACCACGCCTACCGCCAGACCGGTGAAGGTCGGCGAGTCGAAGGCGCCGATGTCGATCTTGCGCTCACTGACGAAGTAGTCGGTGCTGCCACGGTGGAAGGTCTTGTCTGGATCCGGCACGAAGAAGTGCGCGGTGCGGCCGCTGGAGGCACGGGCGAGGTCCGGGCGGTCTTCGAGGACGTCGTCCAGGCGCTGGCGGTAGTAGGCCGTGATGTTCTTCACATAGCCCATGTCCTTGTAGCGCCCTTCGATCTTGAACGAACGCACACCGGCTTCGACCAGGGCGCGGATGTTGGCGCTCTGGTTATTGTCTTTCATCGACAGCAGGTGCTTCTCATAGGCGATCACGCCGCCCTTTTCGTCCTTGAGGGTGTACGGCAGGCGGCACGCCTGGGAGCAGTCGCCGCGGTTGGCGCTGCGTCCGGTCTGGGCATGGGAAATGTTGCACTGGCCGGAGAACGCCACGCACAACGCACCGTGAATGAAGAACTCGATCGCCGCGTCGGTTTCATCGGCGATGGCACGAATTTCCTTGAGGTTCAGCTCACGAGCGAGAACCAGCTGCGAGAAACCGGCCTGATCGAGGAACTTCGCCCGCGCCAGGGTACGGATGTCGGTCTGGGTGCTGGCGTGCAGCTCGATGGGCGGAATATCCAGCTCCATCACCCCCAGGTCCTGAACGATCAAGGCATCGACACCGGCATCGTACAACTGGTGGATCAGCTTGCGCGCCGGTTCCAGCTCGTTGTCGTGGAGGATGGTGTTGATGGTGGTGAATACCCGGGCGTGATAGCGACGGGCAAACTCCACCAACTGAGCGATATCGCTCACCTCGTTACAGGCGTTGTGGCGGGCACCGAAGCTTGGGCCACCGAGGTACACGGCGTCGGCGCCATGCAGGATGGCCTCACGGGCGATGGCTACATCGCGGGCGGGGCTGAGCAGTTCCAGGTGATGCTTGGGTAAGGACATGTTTTTTTAGTCAGGCTTGTCACGGTCAAGGCGCGCATTGTAGCGCGAAACGCGTGACAGGCACCCCTATGCTGCCGGGCGGTGGGAACGGGTTTGCCCCGCGATACGATGTGACTGGCAGCCCGCAATCGCGAGGCAAGCCCGCTCCCACTACAATCAGCTCAGCCTTTGGCCGCCATTGCCGTCACTTCCACACGCATGCCTTCAACCGCCAACGAGGCCACGCCGACAGCAGCGCGCACCGGCCAGGGCTTGGCGAAGAAACGCTGGTAGACCTCGTTGAAGGCGGCGCGGTCAGCCATGTCGGTGAGGTAGATGGTCAGGTGCAGCACCCGGTCCATCGAGCTGCCTGCACGCTCCAGTGCGACCTTGAGTGCCTGCAGGGTGCATTCGCTCTGCAAGGTGATATCCCCCAGTTCCAGGCTGCCATCGGCACGGGTTGGAATCTGGGTGGAAACCAGCACACCGCCAAACCCGGCAACGTCGCTGGAGATGGATTCCGGGTCGGGGTCGGGAACGAAGGTGATGTCGTGGTTTGCCATGGGGAATTTCCTGCTGAAATGGAGTGAACAGTATGACGCCTGACCTGCCGCGACAGTAACCGGCTGTTTTAAAAACAATTTATTTGCTCTGGCTCTTCCCAGACGGCAGAAAAGTTGATAAATTTCCGCGCATTCCTGCAACGGCAGCGAATGCTATCTCTTCAAACGAGTACCAGAGACTCGTCGCAACAGCTACAGGGGCGTCGCCAAGCGGTAAGGCAGCAGGTTTTGATCCTGCCATGCGTTGGTTCGAATCCAGCCGCCCCTGCCATTTTCTTCTGATCCAAACTCCTCTCTATTCACGACATTTCTGTCGTAGTCACGCGCGCACCTCAAGCACACTGCACGGCCACCAGCGGCCGGGATTGACGCTGTGTAGCGTCAACCCCACCCTCTTCTCTTACGCCTTAGCAGCCACCAGTGGCGGCGTGCGCGGCGGCACCAAGCGCTTCGACCCTGTCGACTCGAACGCCGACGCCAGGCGCAGCAACGACGAATCGTCATAAGCGCGTCCGGCAAAGGTCAGGCCGACCGGCATGCCGATATCCGCCATCACGCCCATCGGCACGGTGACCGTCGGCACACCCAGGTGACGAATCGCCAAGTTGCCGTTGGCCACCCAGACACCGTTGCTCCAGGCAATGTCCGCCGACGCCGGGTCGACATCGGAATTGGCCGGGGCGACATCGGCGACCGTCGGGAACAGCACGGCATCGAGCTTGAGGCGATCCATCCACTCTTCAAGGTCGATGCGCCGGGTTTTCTCCAGTCCGCGCAGGCCATCAGGCACAGTGCTGATCTGATCCCAGGGGGTGATACCACGCTCGGCCATGCGCACGTACTCATCCATGCCCGCAGCCAGATCGCCTTCGCGGTTGGGCAGCGTGCCCGGATCGTGAGGGAAGATCTTCGGACCATCGACGTCGACCAGACGATTCAGTTTCGGATCGCCGTTGGCCTGAAGGAAATCGTCAAAGGCCCAGGCGGTCAGGTCCCACAGCTCATGGTGGAGGAACTCCTTGGACACCAGGCCACGATTGAACACCGTCGGCGCGCCGGGGCGATCGCCTTCGCAGTTGGAAACCAGCGGGAAATCCACTTCGATCACTTCTGCACCCGCAGCCTCGAGGGCTTTGCGCGCCTGCTCCCAGAGCTCGATGACTGTCGGACGGGTGTTGATACGCTGGCCGGTCGGCCCACCAATACCCGGCGCTTCGCTGGTGCCGGCCTCAGGGTCGGCATTGATGTACATCTTCGGGATGCCCAAACGCTTGCCTGCCAGTGCCGAGGCGTTGACCGCCAGCTCCAGGTACGACGCCGGACGCACCGAGGCGACACTCGGAATCGCCACCCAGGGCTGCATCCGCCACAGGTCGCCGCGAGTGTCGGGGTCTTCGGCGACCACCACATCGAGCACTTCGAGCAGGTCAGCCATGGTCCGGGCAAAGGGCACGACGACGTCCATGGTCGGCGTCAGCGGCCAGTTACCGCGCACCGAAATCACCCCGCGCGAAGGCGTGTAGGCGCACAAGCCGTTGTTCGAGGCCGGACCGCGCCCACTCGACCAGGTTTCTTCGGCCAGGCCGAACGCCGAGAAGCTCGCGGCAGTGGCGGTACCGGCGCCATTGGATGAACCCGAAGCGAAGGGTGCGGTGAGGTACTCGGCGTTGTACGGACTCTCGGCCCGGCCATACACCCCGCGCTGCATACCACCGTTGGCCATCGGTGGCATGTTGGTCTTGCCCAGGCAGATGGCGCCCGCCGCGCGCAGCCGCTCGATGGTGAACGCATCGCGGTAGGCAACCAGTTCGGCAAAGGCCGGGCTGCCGGAAGCCGCGGTGAGCCCTTTGACCAGGTAGCTGTCTTTGGCCGTGTAAGGAATGCCATCCAGCGGCCCGAGGGTTTCGCCCCTGGCCCGACGCGCATCAGAGGCCTCGGCCTCCTTGAGTGCTTCAGGGTTGCGCACAACCACGGCATTGAGTGCGGTGGCTGTTGCCGGGCCGTCATAGGCATCGATACGGGCAAGATAGGCCTGAACCAGCTCGACCGCAGTGGTCTGGCCGGATTCGAGCGCCGCGCGCAACTGGGCAATGGAAACTTCGGTCACTTCGATCATGCGTTTATCACCGATGGCTGAAGGTTGACGCCATGAAGGTTGTCATCACACTGAATACTGAGCACAGGCACACCACATCTCTCAAAACGGGTTTTCATATCGGGTCTCGTTGCACGCCATTACGCGATTCCGCGCATTGGCCACCATGAAACCCTGACGCTGCCTTGAAAGCAACAGAGCAGCCAATGATCCTATCGTCTAAAATGTACTAACTTGTTAATTAGCTTGCTAAGGGTATAATTCGACCACTCCCCACCTCGAGTTTTTTTCGATATGAAGCAAGCACCGCGCACCTCTGGCGCCTCTACATTCATCCTGGTTGGCCTGGGGCTGATCATCGCCCTGCTCGGCCTGGCGCTGGCCGCTGGCGGCGTGAAACTGGTCAGCCTGGGTGGCTCCTGGTACTTCCTGATCGGCGGTTTGCTGATGGCCGTTTCCGGCCTGCTGGTCGCGCGCCGCAAGCCGACAGGTGCCTGGCTGTACGCCGCGTTCCTGGCCGGTACCGCGATCTGGGCCCTGGCGGATGTCGGGCTGGTGTTCTGGCCGCTGTTCTCGCGCCTGTTCATGTTCGGCGCCATCGGTCTGGCGCTGGCGCTGGCCTACCCGCTGCTGGCCCGCGCTGCGGGTAATACTCCAGGCCGCAGTGCCTATGGTGTGGCCGGGGTGCTGGCTATAGCGCTGGTCTTTGCCGCAGGCAACATGTTCGTCGCCCACCCCAGCGTCGCCCCCACTGGCGATAGCCCTGGCGTAACCGCCGTTGATCCGGCCAACGCCCAGAAAGACTGGGCGCACTACGGCAACACCGAAGGCGGTAGCCGTTTTGCCGCGCTGGACCAGATCCATCGCGACAACGTCAATCAGCTGAAAGTGGCCTGGACCTATCACACCGGTGATGTGGCCTTCAGCGACGGCAACGGCGCCGAAGACCAGCTGACGCCACTGCAGGTCGGCAACAAGGTGTTCATCTGCACCCCGCACAACAACCTGATCGCCCTCGATGCCGACACCGGCAAGGAGCTGTGGAAGAACGCGATCAACGCCAGGTCGAAGGTCTGGCAGCGTTGCCGTGGCCTGGCCTACTTCGATGCCACCGCGCCGATCGCACAACCGACCCAGGCCAACGCCTCGGCAATCATCGCCGCCAACGTAGCGGCCGGCGCCAATTGCCAGCGCCGTCTGCTGACCAACACCATCGACGCCCGCCTGATCGCCGTCGACGCCGACACCGGCGAGTTCTGCCAAGGCTTCGGCAATAACGGCCAGGTCGATCTCAAGGCCGGCCTGGGCAATGTCCCGGACAGCTACTACCAACTGTCGTCGGCACCGCTGATGGCCGGCACCACCGTGGTCGTTGGCGGGCGTATTGCCGACAACGTCCAGACCGATATGCCCGGCGGCGTGATCCGTGGTTTCGACGTTATCAGCGGGCAAATGCGCTGGGCCTTCGACCCGGGCAACCCCGAGGACCGCAACGCCCCGAGCGGCGACAGCACCTACGTGCGCAGCACCCCCAACAGCTGGGCGCCGATGTCCTATGACCCGGCGATGAACACCCTGTTTCTGCCGATGGGCAGCTCTTCCACCGACATCTATGGTGTCGAGCGCACGGAGCTGAACCACAAGTACGGCGCTTCAGTGCTGGCCCTGGACGCCAGCAGCGGTGAAGAGAAATGGGTGTACCAGACCGTGCACAACGACCTCTGGGACTTCGACCTGCCGATGCAGCCGAGCCTGATCGATTTCACCAAGACCGACGGTCAGTCTGTTCCGGCATTGGTGATCGGCACCAAGGCCGGGCAGATCTTCGTCCTTGACCGCGCCACCGGCAAACCGCTGACCCAGGTCGAGGAAGTCGCGGTCAAAGCCGGCAACATTGCCAACGAGCCCTACTCGCCGACCCAGCCCAAATCAGTGGGCATGCCGCAGATCGGCGCCCAGCAACTGACCGAGTCGGATATGTGGGGCGCCACGCCTTACGACCAGCTGCTGTGCCGCATCGACTTCAAGAAAATGCGCTATGACGGGCTCTACACGGCGCCCGGCACTGACCTGTCGCTGAGCTTCCCCGGCTCGCTGGGCGGGATGAACTGGGGCAGCATTTCCACCGACCCGGTGCACGGTTTTATCTTCGTCAACGACATGCGCCTGGGCTTGTGGATCCAGATGATCCCGTCGCAGAACAGTGGCCAGGCCAGTTCCGGCGGTGAAGCACTGAACACCGGCATGGGCGCCGTACCACTCAAAGGCACGCCGTATGCCGTGAACAAGAACCGCTTCCTCTCGGTCGCCGGCATTCCTTGCCAGGCGCCACCGTTCGGCACCCTGACTGCCATCGACATGAAGACGCAAAAAGTCGCCTGGCAGGTGCCGGTGGGCACCGTCGAAGACACCGGCCCGCTGGGTATCCGCATGCACCTGCCGATCAAGGTTGGCCTGCCGACCCTCGGTGGCACCTTGTCGACCCAGGGCGGCCTGGTGTTCATCGCCGGCACCCAGGACTTCTACCTGCGCGCCTTCAACAGCGGCAACGGTGAGGAAGTCTGGAAAGCCCGCCTGCCAGTTGGCAGCCAGGGCGGCCCGATGACCTACGTGTCGCCGAAAACCGGCAAGCAGTACATCGTCATCACCGCTGGCGGCGCACGTCAGTCGACTGATCGTGGCGACTATGTAATGGCTTACGCCCTGCCTTGATCCTCTGACTTGCCCCGCGAAAGGCTGCTCGCACGAAAAGACCTCAGGAAAGCTCCACAATGTCATCCGCTCATATCCACCTGTCCTCGTGGCTACTCATGTCCCTTGCCAGTGTTACCTCCCTGCCCGGCCAGGCCGAAGACAACCTCACCACCCGAAACACGCTTACCGGCGACTGGAGCGGCCTGCGTCAGCAACTGAACGAGCAAGGCATCAGGTTCACCGGCGACTACAGCGGCGAGACCGCCTACAACGCCGCTGGCGGCCAGCATCGTTCAGCGCGCTACTCCCAGAACCTCAAGCTCGGCGTGCAGTTCGATCTGGGCAAACTTTATGGCCTGGACAACGGCGGCAAGGTCCAGCTGACCGTCAACGACCGCCGCGGCAACAGTGCTTCCGAAGACCTGGTCGGGAACCGTTTGCCGATCCAGGAAAACTACGGCGGCCTCTACACCCGCCTGACCGAACTGAGCTACGAGCGCACCCTGCTCACCCCGGCACTGAACGTCAAGTTCGGCTACATGGCCATGGGCAACGACCTCGGTGGCCTCGACAGCGGCATTCTCTGCAACTTCATGAACGCCGGCTTCTGCGGCCATCCGCTGAACATGTCGGGTGGCAGCGGCTGGACCAACTACCCCAATGCCCACCTCGGCGTGCGGGTGAAGTACGACCTGTCCTCGGCCTGGCAGCTGCGGGTCGCCGCCTTCAACGTCGACCCCGAGAGCAACGGCAATTCCAGCCGCGCCTGGCACCTGGGGCCCAAACACAGCACCGGTACCGTGGTGCCGGTCGAGCTGGTGTACAAACTGCAGGGTGAACTGCCCGGCGAATACAAACTGGGCTACTACTACGACAGCTCCGACGCCAAACGCATCGGCAGCGACAAGGACGTGGCCGGCCGCGACGGTCACTACCTGCTGATCGACCAGGCCGTATGGAATTCGCAAGTCACAACGGGCCGTAGCCTGCATGCCTTTGGCCAGTACTCGGCAGCCAGCAGCGCCGCATCACCGTTCAGCAAGTGGTATGGCGCCGGCATGGTGCTCTACAAGCCCTTCTCAGGCCGACCGCGCGACACCGTCGCCCTGGGTTACGGCCGCGCCGTGCCCAACCCGCGCAGCCGCGACGTCCAGCAAGATGCCGCACTGGCCAATGGCGAGGCCTTCCCGAACCTGGACAGCGCCGAACAGCTGATCGAACTCAGCTACGGCTACCAGGCCACGCCCTGGCTGACACTGCGCCCGGATGTACAATACATCATCGAGCCAGACGCGTTTTCCGCTGAGCACATCGACAATGCGCTGGTTCTGGGCTTGCAGGTCAAGGCTACGTTCTAAGTGCTGCAGTGGCCTCGATCTCGATCTGCATAGCGTCCAGCGCCAACCGCGGAACCGGGATGAGCGTGCAGGTGGGCTTCATATGAGGCCCCCAGGCACGGTCCGCCTCGGCCACCCACTGGCGCAGCTTTTCTTCCGAGTGATCGACGATCAGCAGCGTCAGTTTGAACACATCCGCAAGCCCTGCACCTCTGCTGCGCAACGCCGTCTGCAGATTGGCCAGGGCTTGTCGGGCCTGCACTGCAAAGTCTGTTGAAAGCTGCCCATCAATGTCCTCACCCCCCTGACCGGCGATGTACAGGAGCCGGGCCCGGGAGCTGATTTCGGCGACGTGAGAATAGGCGTTGGCGCTGGGGTCGTAGAGACCTTCGGGGTTGGACAGTTCGAAGGCTGGCGAGGTAGTGGCAAGGGTCATGGTGCGCTCCTTTACGAAAGAGCGGGCAGTTTCGTACCTCGAGTTAAGTGGAGGTCAAGCAGGTAATTGCTGGCTACTTGAACGCCTGTCACACTGCCAGCTGGCCCACTCACCGCACGGAATGCCCATGCCTTCACCTATCCAGCTCGCCCCCGCCATCCCGGTCCTGCGCATCTTCTGCGTCGACAAAGCCAAGGAGTTCTACCTGGACTTCCTCGATTTCACCCTGGACTGGGAACACCGCTTCGAGCCCGAACTGCCCCTGTATGCCCAGGTGCACCGCGACGGACTGATCCTGCACCTGAGCGAACATCACGGCGATGCCACTCCCGGCTCGACGGTGTTTGCCCGCGTCGAGGACATCATCGCCTTGCAGCGCGAGCTGGCAGACAAGCGCTACGGCTATTCCCGCCCTGAAGCGATCAATGTCGGCTGGGGCCTGCAGATGGAGATCGCGGATCCGTTCGGCAATCGCCTGCGGTTCTGTCAGCAGATCGAGGGCTGAGCCAGCCGAGCTTTACCCGGCACAGCCGCAACCTTTAAGCTGTGCCCCTAGTACTTTTTTCGAGGTGTGGTCCGATGCGCCATTAATGCCGCCGTCTGTCTGACGGCCCGTCTTCATCCCCCTTCAGCGGGGACGTTGCAGGCATTTTCTGGAGTGTCATATGACCCCTGTCTCGATCCTGACGCTCGACAGCGTCGCCTTTGCCTTGCCGGATGGCAGGCAATTGTTTACCGATCTCAACGAACGCTTCGACCAGCGCCGCACCGGCCTGGTCGGACGCAATGGCGTGGGCAAGACGGTGCTGGCGCAGATCCTCGCCGGGCGTCTGCAGCCTAGCGCCGGGCACTGCCGCACAGTCGGTCGCGTGCATTATCTGGGGCAGCAGTTGGCGAGCCCCGACGCCACCGTGGCGCAACTGGCTCAGGTCGACGAGGTGCTTGATGCCTTGCCGCGCATCGAAGCGGGCAGCAGCGATCAAGCCGATTTCGATACGCTGAACGAACGCTGGGACATGCGCGAGCGTCTGCAGGCGCAGCTGGAACGTCATGGGCTGGAACAACTGGATGCGGGTCGTCGTGTCGTGACCTTGAGCGGTGGCCAGGCCATGCGTGTAGGGTTACTCGGCGCGTTTCTGAGTGACGCCGACTACCTGATTCTGGATGAGCCCAGCAACCATCTGGACACTGCCAGCCGCGCCCTGCTGCGCGAGCTGATCAGCCAGTGGCACAAGGGTCTGCTGGTAATCAGCCATGACCGTGAGCTGCTCGAACACATGCAGCGAATCGTCGAACTTTCGACCCTGGGTCTGCGCAGCTACGGCGGCAATTACAGCGTCTATGCCCAGTGCAAGGCCGAACAAAGCACGCAAGCCGAACGTACCCTGGAGCGCTTGAAACTGGAACGTCAGCGCCAGGCACGCGAGCTGCAACAACAACGCGAACGCCTCGAACGCCGCCAATCCAGGGCAAGCCGGGAGGCCCGCGACACTAACCAGGCCAAGATCCTCCTGGACCGCAAACAGCAACGCAGCGAGGTAACCGCCGGCAAGCAGCAACGCGACCATCAGGTTGCCCAACAATTGATGTCGATGAAAGTACGTGAGGCCGCCCGTCAGGTCGAGGAAAACAGCGCGATTGTGCTGCATACGCCCGCCCCCGTGCGGCCGACAGGCAGCCCGCTGGTGTGTCTGCGCGAGTTGCAATTGCCGTTCGCCGTACCGCAGCAGCAGCCCTTGAACTGGACCTTGTACGGCGGCGAACGAATAGCGCTTACCGGCGCCAACGGCAGCGGCAAGTCGACCCTGCTCAAGGTGATTGCCGGGCAGCTACAAGCGCGCGCAGGACAATGCGAAGTACGTGGCAATATCGCCTACCTCGACCAGCAGTGCAGCCAGCTACCCGCCGCACAATCGATCCTCGGTCACCTGCGCGAATGCACCCACAGCCCCGATGAAAGCGCCCTGCGCACCCGTCTGGCACAGCTAGGCCTGGATGCCCGGCGGGTCGATCTGCCCAGTGGGCTACTCAGTGGTGGCGAACGGCTCAAGGCAATGCTGGCCGGGGTGCTGTATGGCGACACCCCGGTGCAGTTGCTGCTGTTGGATGAGCCGGGCAATCATCTCGACCTGCCCTCCCTCAGCGCCCTGGAAGCCATGCTGCAGCAGTACCGCGGGGCGTTACTGGTGGCCTCCCACGATCGAGTATTTCTACAGCAACTGAACGTGGACAGTGAGCTGCACCTGGGCAACTGAAACCTGAGAACAACCAGCCCGGACGGAGAAAAGACAAGGCCCCGTCCATTGCTGGCGGGGCCTTGTTTTACCTACTGCCTAAGGTTCAAGCATCGGTACCAGCCCCGCTATAGGCGGTAGTCGTGGTACGCATCGAGGTCAGCAGGCAAATCGTCTTGAGTTCATACTGCGCCTGCCTTTGCAGTAGGTCAAGCCTGCAGATGCGTCAGCGGCAAAGGCCCATGGGGCTTGACGGTCTGGATGGCAAAGTTGCTGCGAATATCACTCACCCCGGGCAGTTTGAGCAAGGTGTCGATCAGAAAGCGCTCGTAGGCGCGCAGGTCCGGCACCACCACCTGCAAGAGAAAATCCGACTCGCCGGACACCAGGTGCGCGGCAATGACCTCCGGCAACGCCAGCACAGCCTGCTGAAAGGCCTGGGCGGCCGGTTCATGATGACGCTCGACCTTGACCCCGACAAACACCGTCAGTCCCAGGCCGACTTCGTCGCGGTCCAGTTGCGCGGCATAGCCCTTGATCAGTCCCGCCTCTTCGAGCAAGCGCACCCGGCGCAGGCAAGGTGAAGGCGACAGGCCGATCAGCTCGGCCAACTCGACATTACTCAGGCGCGCATTACGTTGCAGGGCGTCGAGAATCTTGCGATCAAAAGCGTCCAGGGTGATTTTTGGCATGATCTGTATTTTCCGTTACTGATCCTGGCAGTTTATATCAATATAACTGCGTATCGGCGCAACAAACGCAAGCACCTGCTAGCCCCTTCGGGCTTAGAATTTTCTCCAGTCTGTTGCTTGCCGGAGAATGCCCGATGACTCAATACAGCGTGTTTTGCGCAGCCCTTCTGGTGGTCTACCTGGTGCCGGGGCCAGACATGTTCCTGCTGCTCAATACCGGCGCCAGAGAAGGCCGCCGTCAAGCGTTGATGACCGCCCTGGGCCTGGCCCTCGCCCGCGCGGCGCATGTCAGCCTCGCAGCCCTGGGCCTGGCCGCACTGCTGCGCACCTACCCCTGGGCTTTCGACCTGTTGAGCATTGCCGGTGGCTTGTACCTGGCATGGCTGGGGTGGCAACTGCTGTGCGCTCCCGTTACCCCGCTGCCGATCGACGGCGGCAGCACTCACCGCAGCAGCCATTGGTCGGGTGCGCTGAAAAAGGGTCTGCTGACCAACCTGCTCAACCCCAAGGCCCTGCTGTTCTGCTCAGTCTTGCTGCCGCAGTTCATCAGCCAGGAGGCCGGTTCGGTCAGCCAGCAGTTCGCCATTCTCGGCACGGTGCTGGTGGTCGTTGGCCTGGGCTTTGACAGCTTCTATGCGCTGAGCGGTGATCGCATCGGCCGCTGGGTGGCCGCCAGCCCCTGGAAGCAAAAGCTGCAAAACCGCCTGTTCGGTACCCTGCTGATTGGCTTCGGCGCGCGCCTGGTGCTACTGCGTGAGCTGACGGGCTGAAAATTTCACTGCGACCATGGTCCAATCCTCTGACTGGGCGTTCCCGATCCGCACGGGATGTATTATCGTGGCTGCGTGCGCGATAACAGACGCCTGAGCGTTCAGGCATATGCAAACCGATTCGAGGGTGCCATGAGTAACGAAAGCATTAACTGGGACAAGCTGGGCTTCGACTACATCAAGACCGACAAGCGCTACCTGTCCAACTTCCGTAACGGCGAGTGGGACAAGGGCACCCTGACCGAAGACAACGTGCTGCACATCAGCGAAGGCTCGACCGCGCTGCATTATGGCCAGCAATGCTTCGAAGGGATGAAGGCCTACCGCTGCAAGGATGGCTCGATCAACCTGTTCCGCCCTGACCAGAACGCCCTGCGCATGCAGCGCAGCTGCGACCGCCTGCTGATGCCGCAGGTGTCGACCGAACAGTTCATTGATGCCTGCAAGCAGGTGGTCAAGGCCAACGAACGCTTCATTCCACCGTATGGCAAGGGTGCGCTGTACCTGCGTCCGTTCGTTATCGGCGTGGGCGACAACATCGGCGTGCGTACCGCTCCGGAGTTCATCTTCTCGATCTTCGCCATTCCGGTCGGCTCGTACTTCAAAGGCGGCATGACCCCGCACAAGTTCCTGATCTCCGATTACGACCGTGCTGCCCCACAAGGCACCGGTGCGGCCAAGGTCGGCGGCAACTACGCAGCCAGCCTGCAACCGGGTTACAAGGCCAAGCAAGCCGGCTTTGCCGATTGCATCTACCTGGATCCGCTGACCCACACCAAGATCGAGGAAGTCGGTTCGGCCAACTTCTTCGGCATCACCGCCAATAACGAATTCGTCACGCCGAAATCCGCCTCCGTGCTGCCGGGGATCACCCGTCTGTCGTTGATGGAATTGGCCGAATCGCGTCTTGGCCTGAAGGTGATCGAAGGCGACGTGCTGATCAACGACCTGAAGCGCTTCAAAGAAGCCGGCGCCTGCGGCACCGCAGCGGTGATCACCCCGATCGGCGGTATCCACTACAACGGCGAACTGCACGTGTTCCACAGCGAGACCGAAGTCGGTCCGGTGACCCAGAAGCTCTACAGCGAGCTGACCGGCATCCAGAGCGGCGACATCGAAGGCCCGGCGGGCTGGATCGTCAAGGTCGCCTGAAGCGCTACTGAGCGGTAACCGAAGGGCATGCCAGAAATGGCATGCCCTTTTTCATATCAACATGGACACGCCCATTCTACCGATAAGAAATAACAGCAAGATCAAAAAGAACACGCGAATAAAACCACTACCGTATCGCAATGCCAAAAAGCCCCCGTAAGAGAGCCTGCGATATTACAGATAGCTACCACTCCACCGATCGCCCACAGCACATTCCCCGACGGAATAAAGAAGAGCAACGCTGCGCTGAATGTCCCTAGGTTAACCAGCTTTGCCGAAGCTGATGCATTCAAGAAGTCGAAGCCAAAAATCTTGACAAAGAAAAAAAGCAACAGACTCCCACTCCCCGGCCCAAAAACCCCGTCATAGAAACCAATCAACCCTCCAAAAAACACCCCCAACAGCACTTCTTTGGTTCCGCACCGTATTGTCGTATGAACCCGACCTAGATCCTTTTTTATAAAGGTATAAACCGCCATCACGATCAAAACCACAAGAACAACCGGTTCCATAAGCGCTTTCGGGACCAGCGAGATGGAGAAAGCACCTAGAAATGAAAACATGAAGGCCGAAATCAGAGTAGGCAGCAGAAGCCTCCATACAATATCTATTCTTTTTGTGTAGCTGAGAACGGATGAAAGATTTCCTGCCAACACCGCCAGCTTGTTAGTTGCAAAAACGGTAGCCAAGCTATATTGCGGCAAAGCGTGCAAGAGCGCGGGCACTTGAACAAGCCCTCCTCCACCCACTGCCGCATCTATTAAGCCACCACAAAATGCAAAGAACCCCAGTGCAACCAGCGTGTATTCATAGTCCATGAGTATGATCCAGCAAGGATATGCATGTTTACATCTACGACATATTTTTAAATTAAACGAGAGACAACTACCCCTGGAAGTCAGCGCCCATGCAACCGACCTTTAGCAAGCAAGGTCAAAATAGGCTCATGAGCTCCTGTAAAGTGGTAAAAACCGCAATCTAGCAAGAACACCCAAAGCGAAGATGTAGGAGTCTTCCGAGCATCGAGTAGGCTTGCTCCAAGGTTTAACTCTTCGGCACGCGCATGCCACCCCAGCCCCCCCTGCCACCCAGCCGGGCGGCAAAGACCCTGCGTAGATGAATTTTTCTTTAACCCGGGCACAGCCTATTCTTTGGCACAATCAAGTCTCTACTCGCCGCCCAGGTACTAGCATGCCCCGCGTACTGACTATCGAAGACGACGCCGTGACCGCCCAGGAGATCGTCGCCGAGCTATCCAGCCATGGCCTGGAAGTGGAATGGGCCGACAACGGCCGTGAAGGACTGGCCAAGGCCATTGCCGGTGGCTACGACCTGATCACCCTCGATCGCATGCTCCCTGAGCTCGACGGCCTGACCATCGTCACCACTCTGCGCACCCTGAAGATCGCCACGCCGATCCTGATGATCAGTGCCCTGTCCGATGTCGACGAACGGGTGCGCGGCTTGCGTGCTGGTGGCGACGACTACCTGACCAAGCCCTTCGCCTCCGACGAAATGGCGGCCCGCGTTGAAGTGCTGCTGCGGCGCAACAGCGTGCCGCTGGCACAAACCCGCCTGCAGGTCGCCGACCTCGAGCTGGACCTGATCAGCCACGAAGCCCGGCGCGGCGAGCAGACCCTCAACCTGCTGCCCACCGAGTACAAGTTGCTGGAATTCCTCATGCGCCATGCCGGCCAGGTGATCACCCGAATGATGATTTTCGAGGAAGTCTGGGGTTATCACTTTGACCCGGGCACCAACCTGATCGACGTGCATATCGGACGCTTGCGCAAGAAGATCGACGCCGCTGGCCAGACTCCGCTGATTCGGACCGTGCGGGGCTCGGGCTATGCCATTGCCGAACCCGTCTAAGGGTTGGAGTTCCTCGACCAGCCGCCTGCTGGCGCTGTACAGCTTTCTGTTCGTGGCCTGGAGCAGCATCCTCATGGGCGTGCTGTACTTCGAGGTCTCAGGCTATCTGAACAAGCTCACCCGTCACTCGCTGCTGCAGCGCCAGCACCTGTTCGCGCACATGAGCGGCAAGCAACTGGATGACGCGCTGATTGCCAGCCAGGCCTTCGAAGAACGCAGTTTCGATGCCTATGGCCTGTTCGACGCGCAGTTCAATCCCCTCGGCGGGCAGATCCGCCAGCTGCCAACCGACCTCGGCCTGGACGGCAAGATCCACGAACTGAACCGCTGCCTGGACGCCGATGACCCGCACCTGCCGCGCGACAGCTGCGACGCCGTGGCGATCAAGGTCCGTGATGGCCGCTGGCTGGTGCTGGTACGCGATAACGGCTCGTTGTTCGTGGTCACCCGCATCATCCTGCATGCCCTGCTCTGGGGCCTGTCGCTGACCATCATTCCCGGCATCGCCGGTTGGTATCTACTGCGCCGCCGACCGCTCAAGCGTATTCGCGCCATCCAGGCGACCGCCGAACAGATTGTCGCCGGTGACCTGACCCGACGCCTGCCGCTGTCGCAGCGCCGCGATGAACTGGACATGCTCGCCGCCATCGTCAACGCCATGCTCGACCGCATCGAACGCTTGATGCATGAGGTCAAGGGCGTCTGCGACAACATTGCCCACGACTTGCGCACCCCGCTGACGCGCCTGCGCGCCCAGCTCTACCGGATCCGCCAGCAGGCCGGCGACGAGTCACCCCAGGCTGAGGCACTGGAGCAGGCGATTGGCGAAACCGACACCTTGATGGCGCGTTTTCGCGGTTTGCTGCGCATCAGCGAGCTGGAGGATCGCCAGCGCCGGGCGGGGTTTGTCGAACTCGACCCACGCGCCCTGCTGGTGGAAATGCACGATTTCTACTTGCCGCTGGCCGAGGATGGTGAGATTCGCCTGAGCCTTGATCTGCCCACCCAACTGCCGCCGCTCAATGGTGACCGCGAACTGTTGTTCGAAGCCTTGGCCAACCTGCTCGGCAATGCGATCAAGTTCACCCCTGCGGGCGGACAGGTGCGCATGGGCGCCAGCAGCGAAGACGGGGTGGTGAAAATCGCAGTGGAAGACAGCGGGCCGGGGATTCCCGAGGATGAGCGTGAGGCGGTGTTGAAGCGCTTTTATCGCAGTGAGGAAGGTCAACGTCACTCGGGGTTCGGGCTGGGGTTGTCGGTGGTAGCGGCGATTGTCGACCTGCATGGCTTTGCGCTTGAGGTCGGGGCGAGTGAGCTGGGTGGGGCGAAACTGGTGTTGCATTGCCGGACCGGGGTGGCCGGCTAGGAGCATCGCGGGGCAAGCCCGCCCCCCCCACCGAGTAGGGGGGGGGGGTTCCCCCCACACAGCCAAACCAAAA
>NZ_JBMOWO010000125.1:0-8043 GCF_049310525.1 Pseudomonas sp. GZD-222 | reverse complement strand
GGTCGCAACCCCCCCCCCCTCCTTTTTTTTGGGGCCTTCCTCTCCCCCCGCGATTGGTCAGTCAGCCAAGCGCCAGGTGGTGGCACCCTTGCTGTCTTCCAGCACCACACCCATGGCGGTGATCTGGTCGCGGATGCGATCCGACTCTGCCCAGTTCTTGTCCGCACGCGCTTGCAGGCGCGCCTGGATCAAGGCCTCGACTTCAGCCGCATCGACCTTGCCTTCGGCACCAGCACGCAGGAAGTCGTCAGCATCCAGCTGCAGCACACCGAGCAGGTCACCCAGCTGACGCAGACGACCGGCCAGGCCAGCCGCTGCCTCTGGATCACTTTCGCGCAGACGGTTGATCTCGCGCACCAGGTCGAACAGCACCGCGCAGGCTTCAGGCGTGCCGAAGTCGTCGTTCATCGCCAGGGTGAAGCGATCGACATAAGTCTCGCCACCCTTGGCCTCGACCCGCGGCAAACCGCGCAGGGCGTGGTAGAAACGCTCCAGCGCACCCTTGGACTCACGCAGGCTGTCTTCGGAGTAGTTGATCGAGCTGCGGTAGTGGCTCGACACCAGCAGGTAGCGAACCACCTCCGGGTGATACTTGTCGAGCACGTCGCGGATGGTGAAGAAGTTGTTCAAGGACTTGGACATCTTCTCGCCATTGATGCGAATCATGCCGCAGTGCATCCACGAGTTGGCGTACTGCTTGCCGGTGGCGGCCTCGCTCTGGGCGATTTCGTTCTCGTGGTGCGGGAACTCCAGGTCGTTACCACCGCCGTGGATGTCGAAGCTTTCGCCCAGGCAGCAGGTGGACATCACCGAGCACTCGATGTGCCAGCCCGGACGACCCGCGCCCCACGGCGACTCCCAGCTCGGCTCACCCGGCTTGACGCCCTTCCAGAGGACGAAGTCGAGTGGATCCTGCTTGGCTTCGTCGACCTCGATCCGCGCACCGATGCGCAGGTCTTCGATCTTCTTGCGCGACAGCTTGCCGTAGCCGACGAACTTGCCGACCCGGTAGTACACGTCGCCATTACCCGGCGCGTAGGCGTAGCCCTTGTCGATCAGGGTCTGGATCATCGCGTGCATGCCGGCGATATGGTCGGTGGCACGCGGCTCCTGATCCGGCGGCAGGATGTTCAGACGGCGCTCGTCTTCGTGCATCGCGTCGATCATGCGGGCGGTCAGCGCGTCGAACGACTCGCCGTTTTCGTTGGCCCGGTTGATGATCTTGTCATCGATGTCGGTGATGTTGCGCACGTAGGTCAGATCGTAGCCGCTGTAACGCAGCCAGCGGGTGACCAGGTCGAAGGCAACCATGCTGCGGCCGTGGCCCAGGTGACAGAAGTCGTACACGGTCATGCCGCAGACGTACATGCGCACCTTGTTGCCTTCGAGCGGTTTGAAAACTTCCTTGGTCTTGCTAAGCGTATTGTAAATGGTAAGCACGAGCGTTCCTCAGCTGCCCCACGAATCGCGCAGGGTCACAGTCCGGTTGAATACCGGGCGACCCGGCTGGGAGTCTTTCAGGTCGGCGCAGAAGTAACCTTCGCGCTCGAACTGGAAGCGGTCTTCTGGCTGGGCCTGGCCCAGGGAAGGTTCCGCACGACAACCAGTGAGTACCTGCAGCGAATCGGGATTGATATTGTCGAGGAAGCTGCCGCCATCGTCGGTCTTCTCGGGGTTGGCCGAGCGGAACAGGCGGTCGTACAGACGCACTTCGCACTCGACGCTGGCCGCGGCCGGCACCCAGTGGATCACGCCCTTGACCTTGCGACCCTCAGGGTTCTTGCCCAGGGTGTCCGGGTCGTAGGAGCAACGCAGTTCGACGATGTTGCCGTCGGCGTCCTTGATCGCTTCGTCAGCGCGGATCACGTAGCTGCCGCGCAGGCGCACTTCACCGGCCGGCTCCAGGCGCTTGTAGCCTTTTGGCGGCTCTTCCATGAAGTCGTCGCGATCGATGTAGATTTCGCGCTCGAACGGCAGCGCGCGCATGCCCATGTCTTCTTTCGGGTGGCGAGGCAGTTCGAGGTTCTCGACCTGGCCTTGCGGGTAATTGGTGATGACCACTTTCAACGGACGCAGCACGCACATGGCACGTGGCGCGGTGCGATCGAGGTCGTCACGGATGCTGAACTCGAGCATCGACATGTCGACCACGCCGTCGGAACGGTTGGTGCCGATCATTTCGCAGAAATTGCGGATCGAGGCCGGGGTGTAGCCGCGGCGACGGAAGCCGGAAAGGGTCGACATGCGTGGGTCGTCCCAGCCGTTGACGTGCTGCTCGTCGACCAGTTGCTTGAGCTTGCGCTTGCTGGTGATGGTGTAGTTCAGGTTCAGGCGGCTGAACTCGTACTGACGCGGCTTGGCCGGCACCGGCAGGTGCTCCAGGAACCACTCGTAGAGCGGACGGTGGCCTTCGAACTCCAGGGTGCAGATGGAGTGGGTGATGCCTTCGATGGCATCCGACTGACCGTGGGTGAAGTCGTAGTTGGGGTAGATGCACCACTTGTCGCCGGTCTGGTGGTGATGGGCATGGCGGATGCGGTAGAGGATCGGGTCGCGCAGGTTCATGTTCGGCGAGGCCATGTCGATCTTGGCCCGCAGTACACGCTCACCGTCCTTGAACTCGCCAGCCTTCATACGGGCGAACAGGTCGAGGTTGTCTTCGACGCTGCGCTCGCGGAACGGGCTGTTCTTGCCTGGCTCGGTCAGGTTGCCACGGTATTCCTTGGCCTGCTCCGGGGTCAGGTCGCAGACATAGGCATTGCCCGATTTGATCAGGTCCACGGCCCAGTCGTGCAACTGGTCGAAGTATTCGGAGGCGTAGCGCACCGGGCCGGTCCACTGGAAGCCCAGCCACTGCACATCGCTCTGGATGGCGTCGATGTACTCCTGGTCCTCTTTGGCCGGGTTGGTGTCATCGAAACGCAGGTGACAGGCTCCACCGAATTCCTGGGCCAGGCCGAAGTTCACGCAGATCGACTTGGCATGGCCGATGTGCAGGTAACCATTGGGCTCTGGCGGGAAACGGGTGACGATGCTGCTGTGCTTGCCCGAGTCCAGGTCGGCCTGCACGATCGGGCGCAGGAAGTTCGCAGGGACGGCGGGAGCGCCTTTGGCAGCGGCGTTGGGAGCGGTGTCGGCAGTGGGCTTGCTCATAGGATCCTTGAAATACGGGTGCACGGCCTGGGTAGGCCGACTGAATCAAAGCGCTTATCATAGCCGAAGCGGTCGAGCTGCCGACAGCGTCCGGCCGACAAACTGGCCCTATATTCGGTACTGGCAGCAAAAAAACTGCCGCAAGCCACGTATCGCGGGCTGTAGACTGTGCGTCAGGTTTGTATCGCGATCCTGCGCGACCCTATTTCAAATGCCTTGAAAGAGCGAATTTCAGCATGTCCAAAGTCAAACTGAGCACCAATCACGGCGACATCGTCATCGAACTGAATGCCGAAAAAGCCCCGATCACCGTGGCCAACTTCATCGAATACGTGAACGCCGGCCACTACAGCAACACTGTTTTCCACCGCGTCATCGGCAACTTCATGATCCAGGGCGGCGGTTTCGAGCCAGGCATGAAAGAGAAGAAAGACAAGCGCCCAAGCATCCAGAACGAAGCTGACAACGGCCTGAGCAACGACAAGTACACCATCGCCATGGCCCGCACCATGGAGCCGCATTCGGCGTCGGCGCAGTTCTTCATCAACGTCACCGACAACAGCTTCCTCAACCACAGCGGCAAGAACGTTCAGGGCTGGGGCTACGCGGTATTCGGTAAAGTTACCGAAGGCACCGACGTTGTCGACAAGATCAAAACCGTTGCCACCGGTTCCAAGTCTGGCCACCAGGACGTACCGGTTGATGACGTGATCATCGAGAAAGCCGAGATCATTGAGTGATACTGCTGATCTCTGATCTGCACCTGCAAGAAGAACGCCCGGACATTACCCGGGCGTTTCTTGATCTGCTCGACGGTCGTGCGCGCCACGCCGAGGCGCTGTACATCCTTGGCGACTTTTTCGAGGCCTGGATCGGCGACGACGCCATGACGCCGTTCCAGACCACGATCTGCCAGGCCCTGCGTGCCTTGAGCGACAGCGGCACGCAGGTCTACCTGATGCATGGCAACCGCGACTTCCTGATCGGCGAAGCCTTTTGCAAGGCTGCCGATTGTACCCTGCTGAACGATCCCTGTGTCGTTGAGCTGGGTGGTGAGCCGGTGCTGCTGATGCACGGCGACAGCTTGTGCACCCTGGACCTGGCCTACATGAAAATGCGCCGCTACCTGCGCAATCCTGTAAGCCTGTGGATCCTCCGCCATCTACCGCTGAGCACCCGCCAGAAACTGGCGCGTAAACTGCGCAGCGAAAGCAAGGCGCAGACGCGGATGAAGGCCAACGACATTGTCGACGTGACGCCGGAAGAAGTACCGCGAGTCATGGCGCAGTTTGGCGTGCGCACCCTGGTGCATGGCCATACCCATCGCCCGGCGATTCACAAACTGATGGTCGATGAGCAACCGGCGCGGCGTATCGTGCTGGGTGACTGGGATCGCCAGGGTTGGGCGTTGCAGGTGGATGAGCAAGGGTTTCAGTTGCAGCCCTTTGCTTTTCCTTGAGACCTGATCGCGGGGCAAGCCCGCTCCCACCCGTGGGAGCGGCGGTGCGGCGACCCGACTTGCCCCGCGATCGCTCAATGCCCCGCCGACGCAGGCCCCGCTTTAGCCGCGAACGGCGGCTTGGCCAGCCACACCAATAGAATCAATCCGGCAAACACCCAGCCCATCAGGGTGAAGTAATCCACCGTCGACATCATGTACGCCTGACTGCTGAGCATGCGCTCCAGCTGCGCGTAAGACTGCCCGTTCGCACCGCCCAGGTGATTCAGCGCCTCTCGGGTGGCAGGTTCATAGGTACTGATGCTTTCACTGAGATAAGCATGATGCTGGTCCGCCCGGCGAATCCAGATCCAGGTGGTCAACGAGGCGGCAAAGCTACCGCCCAGGGTCCGCAGGAAAGTGGCCAGGCCCGAACCGTCGGCAATCTGATGCGGCGGCAGGTCCGAGAGCAGGATGCTCAAGGTCGGCATGAAGAACAGTGCCACACCGATGCCCATGAACAGCTGCACCAGGGCAATGTGCTGGAAGTCCACTTCATTGGTGAACCCGGCACGCATGAAGCAACTGGTGCCGATCGCCAGGAACGCCAGTCCGGCCAATACACGCAGGTCGAACTTGTGCGCGTACTTGCCGACAAACGGCGACATCAGCACCGGCAGCAAACCGATCGGCGCCACTGCCAGTCCGGCCCAGGTGGCGGTATAGCCCATCTGGGTCTGCAACCACTGCGGCAGGATCAGGTTGATGCCGAAAAAGCCCGCGTAGCCACCCACCAGAACAATGGTGCCGATGCGAAAGTTACGGTGCACGAACAACCGCAGGTTGACCACCGGATGCTTGTCGGTCAGTTCCCAGATAATGAAGATCGCCAGGAACACCACCGAGATCAGGCTGCCGGTCACGATGAAACCCGACTCGAACCAGTCCAGGTCATTGCCCTTGTCGAGCACGATCTGCAAGGCTCCGACCCCGATGATCAGGGTCAACAGGCCGATGTAGTCCATGGGCTGACGCTGGGTGCTGACCGGGCGTGTGCGCATTTGCTGGCGCACCACCGCCGCAGCAAACAGACCGATGGGCACGTTGATGAAGAAAATCCACGGCCAGCTGTAACTGTCGGTGATCCAGCCGCCGAGGATCGGCCCGGCAATCGGTGCCACCACCGTGACCATGGCCAGCAAGGCCAGCGCCATACCGCGTTTGGCCGGCGGATACACGGCAATCAACAGGGTCTGAGTCATCGGGTACAGGGGGCCGGCAACGATGCCCTGGAGGACCCTGAAGCCCACCAGTTCCGGCATCGATCGGGCGATACCGCAGAGGAACGAGGCCAGCACGAACAGCAGCGTGGCCCAGATGAACAGCTTCACCTCGCCAAAGCGCCGGCTCAGCCAGCCGGTCAGCGGCAAGGCAATGGCATTGCTCACCGCGAACGAGGTGATGACCCAGGTACCCTGCTCCGAACTGACACCCAGGTTGCCGGAAATGGTCGGCAAGGCGACGTTGGCAATGGTGGTGTCGAGCACCTGCATGAAGGTCGCCAACGACAACCCGATCGTGGCCAGCAGCAGGCTCGGCGGGCTGAATGAAGCGTTGTTGCTCATCGCAGCGCCGTCTTGCTGGAACCTTCACTGTTGGCATGGATCAACCGGGCGATCATGGCATCGGCCTCGACCAGTTGCCGGTCATACACCTGGGTGGTGAACGATGCCTTCTTCGCAGGCAATTGGGCCAACACCGGGCCACTTTGATCATGCAGATCAACCGTCACCAGGGTCGACAGGCCGATACGCAGCGGGTGGGCCGCCAGTTGCTCGGCATTGATATGAATACGCACCGGCACCCGCTGGACGATCTTGATCCAGTTGCCGGTGGCGTTTTGCGCCGGCAACAAAGCGAACGCACTGCCGGTGCCCGCACCGAGGCTGTCGATGGTGCCACTGTACTTGACCTCGCTGCCGTACAGATCGGCGACAATGTCTACCGGTTGACCGATGCGCATGTTGCGCAACTGGGTTTCCTTGAAGTTGGCGTCGATCCATAGCTGATCGAGCGGAATCACTGCCATGGTCGCAGTCCCCGGCTCCAGGCGCTGGCCCAATTGCACGGTGCGTTTGGCCACATAGCCGGTGACGGGAGCTACCAGGGTGGTGCGCGCCGCAGCCAGGTAAGCCTGGCGCAGGTCGGCAGCCGCCGCCATGACTTGCGGATGAGAGGAGACCACGGTGTCATCAACCAGTGCCGAGGTGGTGTTGAGCTGTTGTTTGGCATTAATAAGCGCGCTTTGCGCGGAAGCCAGGTCGTCACGGGCGTGGGACAGCTCCTCCAGCGAAATAGCCCCGCCAGCGACCAGGGTCTTGCGCCGAGTGTAGTTTTCCTGGGCCTTGGTCTGCTCGGCCTGACGCGCCGCCACCTGGGCCTTCATGCCGTCGACATTGCTGTACAACCCGCGCACCTGACGTACCGCACGGGCCAACTGCGCCTGGGCGGCCTGCAGACCTACCTCGGCATCGCTGGGGTCGAACTCGATTAGTACTTGCCCGGCATGCACCAGGTCACCGTCGTCGACTCCGATACTGACCACGGTCCCGGTGACCAATGGCGTGATTTCCACCACGTTACCGTTGACGTAGGCGTCGTCGGTCTCTTCGTTCCAGCGCCCGTACAGCTCATGCCAGGCCCACACGGTACCGCCGCCGAGGACGATCAGCAGGGCCAGGCAGAGTAGCCAGGTTTTGCGTTTACGGCTGTTGTTGAGGTCTTGCGCCGTGTTGGCGCTGTCGGTCTCGGCGTTCATTTTGCACCTACGCGCAGGGCTGTCAGGGTGTCGCCCGCAGCGAGCAGGACCTTGCTCAGCAGGCTTTCCAGGGTCGCCAGTTCATCCGCGGCGAGCACACCGACCAATTCGTTCATCGCCGCAGCGCCGATCTGCGGCAACTGGTCGGCGAGCTTCTGCCCCTCCTCGCTCAACGCCAGACGCACCTGACGGCGATCATCCGGGCAGCGCCGGCGCAGGATCAGGTCTTTTTGCTCGAGGCGATCGAGCATGCGTGTCATCGAGCCGCTGTCCAGCGACAGGTAACGGCAGAGTTCGGCAGGCGTATCGACCCCGTACTGAGCAACGATGATCAGCACCTTGAACTGCGCGGCAGTAACGCCGAAGTCCTGCAGGTGGCTGTCGAGAATGCGGTCTTTGACCAGCGCGGCACGGCCCAGGAGCATGCCGATGGTGCAGGTCTGAAAGTTTTCGGGGGTGAAGTGTTGCATCGAGGCGATACCTGCTTAGGCAGTTAGTAACATAATGTTACTGCCTAGACAGCTAACGTCAAGCCATTAATTAGCTTGCTTGCTATTTGGCTGGAGAGACCTATCGCGGGGGGGGGGAGGAGGCACCCCCACCACACTAGGAGGGGCGGTTCTGCCGGAAAGAC
>NZ_JBMOWO010000124.1:0-8221 GCF_049310525.1 Pseudomonas sp. GZD-222 | reverse complement strand
AATGAGCTTGCTTGCTGTTTGGCGGGAGAGATCGATCGCGGGGCAAGCCCGCTCCCACACCACCGGTGGGAGCGGGCTTGCCCCGCGAAAAATCAGGCAGGAATGCCGCTATGAAAGCGGAACTCTTCATCCGGGGTGCTGATCAGTTCAGCCTCGACCGCCCTGACTTTCTCCACCACCCGCTCGATATCAGCCGCTTCACCGTACTGATGAGCCAGCTTCAGGTAACCCTGATAGTGCCGGGCCTCGCTGTTGAGCAGGCCGTGATAGAACTTGCCCAGTTCTTCGTCCAGATGTGGCACCAGTGCGGCAAAACGTTCGCAGCTACGGGCCTCGATAAAGGCGCCGACCACCAGGGTGTCGACCAGCTTCACCGGCTCATGGGTACGCACCACCCGGCGCAGGCCCGAGGCATAGCGCCCGGCCGACAAAGGGCGCAAGCCGATCTTGCGCCGCTTCATCAGGCGCAGCACCTGCTCGTGGTGCACCAGCTCTTCACGGGCCAGGCGCGACATCATGTTGATCAGGTCCAGGTGCGTGTTGTACTTGGCCATCAGGCTCAGTGCAGTACTGGCCGCCTTGAACTCGCAGTTCTTGTGGTCGATCAACAGGGTTTCCTGGTCGGCAAGCGCCGCCTGGACCCAGGCATCGGGAGTACGGCAGCCAAGGAAAGCTTCGATTTCGGGAATAAGGTGCATAGGCTCACAAACAGGCAGGGCAAACGGCAAGACCGGCGATTATACCGGCAGCGGCGGCGATCACCAGTGAACTATGCTTGATACATATCAACGCCCATTGCACTTGGCGCCGACTATAGTCAGTCATCGGTCGCCAAATCTGAAGGGAGTTCACGCTCATGCAAGAAGTACGCAGCATCCTGGTGGTACTCGACCCCGAACACGCCCACAGCCGCGCCCTGACCCGGGCCAAACTGATCGCCGGCGCCACCGGCGCACGCCTGCACTTGTTGATGCCCGACAAGAATCACGACCATAGCGCCCTGCTCAGCCTGCTCAGCAGCCAGTTGCACGACGACGGCTTCGACAATGTGACCCATGAAGAGGCCTGGCACGGCAGCCTGCACGAATCGATCATTGCCGTGCAGCAAGGCGAAGGCTGCGACCTGGTGATCAAGGAGCACCGGCCGGACAACCCGCTGAAGAAGGCCCTGCTCACTCCGTCCGACTGGAAACTGCTGCGTCAGTGCCCGTGCGCGGTATTGATGGTCAAGAGCGAACGGCCTTGGGCCGGTGGAGTGATTCTCGCCGCAGTGGATGTCGGCAACCATGACGAGGCGCATCGGTTGCTGCACAAGAACATCATCGACCACGGTTACGAGATCGCCAACCTGGCCAAGGGCAACCTGCACGTGATCAGCGCCCATCCGTCACCGATGCTGTCGGCGGCCGATCCGGTGTATCAACTGAAGGAAACCATCGAGCAGCGCTACCGCGAGGAATGCGCAGCGTTCCAGGCCGAGTTCGATATCAAGGACGATCGCCTGCACGTCGCCGAAGGCCCGGCCGATGTGCTGATCCCCTACACCGCCAACAAATACGATGCGGTGGTGACGGTGATCGGCACCGTGGCCCGCACCGGGATTTCCGGGGCGTTGATCGGCAACACCGCCGAGGTGGTGCTCGATTCACTGGAATGCGATGTGCTGGTGCTCAAGACTGAAGAAGTGAAGGTGCACCTGACCGAGCTGGCGCAAGGCTGACGAACTGATCGCGGGGGCAGCACAGCCTCCCCAACGATGAGCCCCTTGGGGAGGGGGGTTTCCCTATCGTGGCCACCCCCCCCCCCCCCCTGCAGGGTTTTGGGGTTATTGTACTCCCCCCCGCGATGGCTTCAACCCAAAGCATCCTTGAGAAACCCCGGCGCGATGTAGCGCTGATAGTGGGCTTCGGACAGCAAGAAGAATTCCCGATCAATGGCGTCGCGCAACTCGGGCAATTCCCAGTCGCGAAACTCCGGCAACAGCACCATCCCGTACGCCTCAAGTTCACGGATCACCCGCGCCCCGCGGGCGATCAGCTGGTAGGCCCAGCAATACTCGGACTGGTGCGGCACGAAGCGGATCTTGCGCTGCTCCAGTTGCAGGCGCAGGCGCGTGGCATCAAAGACTTCAAGTTTGGCCACCATGACCTGCACCAGCAATTGCTCGAGGCGCAGCCAGACCGCACGCTTTTCATCTTCGTTGTAGCCGTTCCAGTTGATCACTTCATGGTGAAAACGCTTGCAGCCACGGCACACCAGATCCCCGTAAACCGTGGAACAGAGGCCGACACAAGGCGTTTTAATTGACTGATTGGACATGAAAAAATCGATAGCTGGGCGGTGGAACAGACTGCCATGTTAGCCCTTTGTCTAACGGGGGTCACCCGCTAAAGTCGTCGAGCCCGCCTTACCTTTATCGAGTTTTTACCGTAGAATCATCCGGCCTTTTTAAGGCAGCAATGTCCGTTAGAAGCTGTTTTCAAAGCGTCACGAGCACAGTTGATCCGGTAGAACGGCGTTGGCCCGGGATATACGTCTGATCGCATATCCCGCGCCAGCCCTCATCAGCCTCCGTTCTACAGGCGTAAAACTTTGAAAGCAGCTTCTGTAAGGATTTCCTGCAACCCTGGCTACGCGGCCCAAGAAGCCGTATTGCGCACGGGTGCCGGACTTTCTGGATGAGCGTCCCGGACACCCATTTGGGACCACTGATGAGGGTAATAACTGTGCTTGAAGCCTACCGCAAACACATCGAAGAGCGTGCCGCCCAGGGTATCGTGCCCCAGCCGCTTAACGCCGAACAAACCGCAGGCCTGGTCGAGCTGCTGAAGAATCCCCCTGCTGGCGAAGAAGCAGTCCTCGTCGACCTGATCACCAACCGCGTTCCACCAGGAGTGGACGAAGCCGCCTACGTCAAGGCCGGTTTCCTCTCTGCCCTGGCCAAAGGCGAAGCCACTTCCCCGCTGATCGACAAAAAGCGCGCGGTAGAGCTGCTGGGCACCATGCAGGGCGGCTACAACATCGCCACCATGGTCGAGCTGCTGGACGACGCCGAGCTGGCCGCCGTTGCCGCCGAGCAACTGAAGCACACCCTGCTGATGTTCGACGCCTTCCACGACGTCGCCGAGAAAGCCAAGGCCGGTAACGCCCACGCCAAGGCCGTACTGGATTCCTGGGCCGCCGGTGAATGGTTCACCGCCCGCCCGGCCATCGAACAGAAGTACAGCCTGACCGTGTTCAAGGTTCCAGGCGAAACCAACACCGACGACCTGTCCCCTGCCCCGGACGCCTGGTCGCGCCCTGACATCCCGCTGCACGCCCTGGCCATGCTGAAAATGGCCCGTGACGGCATCGTGCCTGAGCAACCAGGCGCCATCGGCCCGCTCAAGCAGATCGAAGAAGTCAAAGCCAAAGGCTTCCCGGTCGCCTACGTCGGTGACGTGGTTGGTACCGGTTCCTCGCGTAAATCCGCCACCAACTCGGTGCTGTGGTTCTTCGGCGACGACATCCCATATGTACCGAACAAGCGCGCTGGCGGCTTCTGCTTCGGCACCAAGATCGCCCCGATCTTCTACAACACCATGGAAGACGCCGGCGCCCTGCCGATCGAATTCGACTGCACCAACCTGGGCATGGGCGACGTCATCGACGTGTACCCGTACGCCGGTAAAGTCTGCAAACACGGCACCGACGAAGTCATCACCACCTTCGAACTGAAGACCCCGGTGCTGCTCGACGAAGTCCGCGCTGGCGGCCGTATCCCGCTGATCGTCGGCCGTGGCCTGACCGAGAAGGCCCGCGCTGAACTGGGTCTGGGCCCAACCGACCTGTTCAAGCTGCCTGAAGCCCCGGTCGACACCGGCAAAGGCTACAGCCTGGCACAGAAAATGGTCGGTAAAGCCTGCGGCGTGACTGGCGTTCGTCCAGGCACCTACTGCGAGCCGAAGATGACCACCGTCGGCTCCCAGGACACCACTGGCCCGATGACCCGTGACGAGCTGAAAGACCTGGCATGCCTGGGCTTCTCCGCTGACCTGGTCATGCAGTCGTTCTGCCACACCGCGGCCTATCCGAAGCCAATCGACGTCACCACCCACCACACCCTGCCGGATTTCATCCGCACCCGTGGCGGCGTGTCCCTGCGTCCAGGCGACGGCATCATCCACAGCTGGCTGAACCGCATGCTGCTGCCGGACACCGTCGGTACCGGTGGTGACTCACACACCCGCTTCCCGATCGGCATCTCGTTCCCGGCCGGTTCCGGCCTGGTTGCCTTCGCCGCTGCCACCGGCGTTATGCCGCTGGACATGCCGGAGTCGGTACTGGTGCGCTTCAAGGGCAAGCTGCAACCGGGCATCACCCTGCGTGACCTGGTCCATGCAATCCCTTACTACGCCATCCAGAAGGGCCTGCTGACCGTTGAGAAGAAAGGCAAGATCAACGCCTTCTCCGGCCGCATCCTGGAAATCGAAGGCCTCGACGAACTGACCGTCGAGCAAGCGTTCGAACTTTCCGACGCCTCGGCTGAGCGCTCCGCTGCCGGCTGCTCGATCAAGCTGCCTGAGAAGGCCATTGCCGAGTACCTGCAGTCGAACATCACCCTGCTGCGCTGGATGATCAGCGAAGGCTACGGCGACGCCCGTACCCTGGAGCGTCGCGCCCAGGCAATGGAAGCCTGGCTGGCCAACCCGGTACTGCTGGAAGCCGACGCCGACGCCGAATACGCCGAGATCATCGAGATCGACCTGGCCGACGTCAAAGAGCCTGTGCTCTGCGCGCCGAACGACCCGGACGACGCGCGCCTGCTGTCGACCGTTCAGGGCGAGAAGATCGACGAAGTGTTCATCGGTTCGTGCATGACCAACATCGGTCACTTCCGCGCTGCCGGCAAGTTGCTGGAAAAGGTCAAGGGTGGCATCCCTACCCGTCTGTGGCTGGCTCCGCCAACCAAGATGGACGCTCACCAACTGACCGAAGAAGGCTACTACGGCATCTACGGCAAAGCCGGTGCGCGCATGGAAATGCCAGGCTGCTCGCTGTGCATGGGTAACCAGGCACGTGTGCAGACCGGTTCGACCGTGGTGTCGACCTCGACCCGTAACTTCCCGAACCGCCTGGGCGACGCCACTAACGTCTACCTGGCCTCGGCCGAGCTGGCTGCTGTTGCCTCGATCCTGGGCAAGCTGCCAACCGTCGAAGAGTACATGGAGTACGCGAAAAACATCGACAGCATGGCTGCCGACGTTTACCGCTACCTGAGCTTCGACCAGATCGCCGAGTTCCGTGAAGCTGCTGCGAGCGCCAATATCCCGGTTGTTCAAGCGTAAGCTGACTTAGCGTCAAAAAACCCCGCCAATTGGCGGGGTTTTTTATTGTTCTATGGGAGCTCCCACAGTTCCCTCAGATCACAAAGAGATCGACAAACCGATGCACCGCCGTCGCCTCAAGCGCCGCCTGATCCTTGCACAAGGCAAAGATCTCGCTCACCCGCTGACCGGCAAAACGCGTCGCCAGGTTGGCCTTGAACTTCTCTTCCAGCAACGGAATGCCCTCGGCGCGACGCCGGCGATGACCAATCGGGTACTCCACCACCACCTGCTCAGTGCTTGACCCATCATTGAAAAACACCTGCACGGCATTGGCGATCGAGCGCTTGTCGGCTTCCAGGTATTCGCGGGTAAAACGCGGGTCTTCGACGATTTCCATCTTCTCGCGCAAGCGGTCGATGATCGGGTGGCCGGCGTGGAACTCATCTTCATATTGCTCGGCCACCAGATTGCCGAAGATCAGCGGCACAGCGGTCATGTACTGGATGCAGTGATCGCGATCGGCAGCGTTGGCCAGCTTGCCGACCTTGGAGATGATGCGGATGGCCGACTCATGGGTGGTGATGACGATCCGCTCGATTTCATGCAGGCGATTGCGCACCTGCGGGTGCAGGGTCACTGCCGCTTCGCACGCGGTCTGGGCATGGAACTCGGCAGGGAAACTGATCTTGAACAGCACGTTCTCCATCACGTAGCTGGAGAAGGCTTGCGAGAAGCTGAAGGCGCGCTTGTCTTCCGGCTTGAGCGCCAGATCCTTGTTGGTGTGGCTGAACAGTACATCGTAGAAGCCCCACTGTGGCGCCGTCAGCACGCCCGGCACGCCCATCTCGCCGCGCAGGGCGATATCCGCCAGGCGCACGCCACGGCTGGAGGCATCCCCGGCCGCCCAGGATTTGCGTGAGCCGGCATTCGGCGCATGCCGATAGGTACGCAGGGCCTGGCCATCGACAAAGGCATGGGACAACGCCGACAGCAGCTGCTCACGGTTGGCGCCCATGAGTTTGGCGCAAACCGCAGTGGACGCGACTTTGACGAGCAGCACATGGTCGAGGCCAACGCGATTGAAGGAGTTTTCCAGGGCTATCACCCCCTGGATTTCATGCGCCATGACCATGGCTTCCAGCACCACCCGCATGCTCAAAGGTGCTTCACCATTGGCCACGCGTTTTTGCGAAAGATGGTCGGCCACCGCCAGGATGCCGCCGAGGTTGTCCGAGGGATGCCCCCACTCGGCGGCCAGCCAGGTGTCGTTGTAATCGAGCCAACGGACCACACAACCGATATCCCAGGCCGCCTTGACCGGGTCCAGGCGGTAACTGGTGCCCGGCACCCGCGCGCCGTACGGCACCACCGTGCCCTCCACCAGCGGCCCCAGGTGCTTGGTACATTCCGGGAAGCGCAGCGCCAGCAGGCCGCAGCCCAGGGTGTCCATCAGGCAGTTGCGCGCCGTGTCCAGCGCCTCCCCGGACTCGACCTGGAAATTCAGGACATAGTCAGCGATGTCCTGCAGTACCCGGTCGTAGTCGGGACGGTTGTTCAGATCAACGTTGGCACTCATTTCACATCTCTCTGTCGTAGATAAACAGGGAGCCAAGCGCCGTTACTGGTTAGAAGGCATCACCGGGTACCCGCACCCAGCCCTCCATCAGTATCCGCGCACTGCGGCTCATGATTGCTTTGGTAACAGTCCACTCACCGCTCACCTGCCGAGCCTCGGCGCCAACGCGCAGGGTGCCCGAGGGGTGACCGAAACGTACGGCACTGCGCTCGCCACCACCGGCCGCGAGGTTGACCAGAGTGCCGGGGACCGCCGCTGCGGTACCGATGGCCACGGCTGCAGTACCCATCATGGCGTGGTGCAACTTGCCCATGGACAGCGCACGTACCAGTAGATCAACGTCTGCCGCCGCCACGGCTTTACCGCTGGACGACTGATAAGCGCTCGGTGGCGCGACAAAGGCGACCTTCGGCGTGTGCTGGCGCTTGGCGGCTTCATCGATGTGCCCGATCAGGCCCATGCGCACGGCGCCATAGGCACGGATGGTCTCGAACCGGGCCAGGGCTTCGGGGTCGCCGTTGATCGCGTCCTGCAGCTCGGTGCCGGTGTAACCGATGGCTTCAGCCTGGATGAATATGGTCGGGATGCCAGCGTTGATCAGGGTCGCCTTGAGCGTACCGACGCCAGGCACTACCAGATCATCGATCAAGTTGCCGGTCGGGAACATCGAACCGCCCTCGCCGTCTTCATCGGCGGCAGGGTCCATGAATTCGAGTTGCACTTCGGCTGCCGGAAAGGTCACGCCATCCAGTTCGAAATCGCCGGTTTCCTGAACCTCACCGTTGGTGACTGGCACGTGGGCGATGATGGTCTTGCCGATATTGGCCTGCCAGATGCGCACGGTGGCGATACCGTTCTGCGGGATGCGACTAGCGTCGACCAAGCCAGCACTGATGGCAAAGGAACCGACCGCTGCGGAAAGGTTGCCGCAGTTGCCGCTCCAATCGACAAAGGCCTTGTCGATCGACACCTGACCGAACAGGTAGTCGACATCGTGATCTGCTTTGGTGCTGCGCGAGAGGATTACAGTTTTGCTGGTGCTGGAAGTAGCGCCCCCCATGCCATCGATCTGTTTGCCATAGGGGTCGGGGCTGCCGATTACCCGTAGCAGCAGTGCGTCACGGGCAGGGCCGGGAACCTGCGCGCTTTCAGGCAGGTCCTGGAGGCGGAAGAATACGCCTTTGCTGGTGCCGCCGCGGATGTAGGTGGCGGGGATTTTGATTTGCGGTACTTGTGCCATAGCTGGGTTGTCCTGTAAGTGCTGTGGGAGGCTATCGGGGGGGGGGGGGCCCCGCCCCCCCCCGCATTGGGGGGGGATATTCCCCCCGCAATCCCC
>NZ_JBMOWO010000123.1:0-2838 GCF_049310525.1 Pseudomonas sp. GZD-222 | reverse complement strand
TGATTTGCGGTACTTGTGCCATAGCTGGGTTGTCCTGTAAGTGCTGTGGGAGGCTATCGCTGGGCAAGCCCGCTCCTACCAGTCGGTGGTAGCGGGCTTGCCCCGCGATAAGCCCTACCTCAAACGGCCGCCGACTCGAGGAAGTCCTGAGCAAAGCGCTGCAGCACCCCGCCCGCTTCATAGATCGACACTTCTTCAGCGGTATCCAGGCGGCAAGTCACTGGCACTTCAACGCGCTCACCGGTGTGACGGGTGATCACCAGGGTCAGGGTCGCCCGCGGGGTACGCTCGCCAACTACGTCGAAGGTCTCGGTGCCGTCGATGTCCAGGGTCTTGCGGTTCACGCCTGGCTTGAACTCCAGCGGCAACACACCCATGCCCACCAGGTTGGTGCGGTGGATACGCTCGAAGCCTTCGGCGACGATGGCTTCGACACCGGCCAGACGCACGCCCTTGGCCGCCCAGTCACGGGACGAGCCCTGGCCGTAGTCGGCGCCGGCGACGATGATCAGCGGCTGTTTGCGCTCCATGTAGGTCTCGATGGCTTCCCACATGCGGGTGACCTTGCCTTCCGGCTCGACCCGCGCCAGCGAGCCCTGCTTGACCTTGCCGCCTTCCTGAACCATTTCGTTGAACAGTTTCGGGTTGGCGAAGGTGGCCCGCTGTGCGGTCAGGTGATCGCCGCGGTGAGTTGCGTAAGAGTTGAAGTCTTCTTCCGGCAGGCCCATTTTCGCCAGGTACTCACCGGCGGCGCTGTCGAGCATGATCGCGTTCGACGGCGACAGGTGGTCGGTGGTGATGTTGTCCGGCAACACCGCCAGCGGGCGCATGCCCTTGAGCGTACGCTCCCCGGCCAGCGCGCCTTCCCAATACGGCGGACGGCGGATGTAGGTGCTCATCTCGCGCCAGTCGTACAGCGGGTCGACCTTGGGACCGGTGTCCTCCTCGATGGCGAACATCGGAATGTAGACCTGGCGGAACTGCTCCGGCTTGACCGCGGCCTTGACCACGGCATCGATCTCTTCGTCGCTCGGCCAGATGTCCTTGAGGCGGATTTCCTTGCCGTCGACCACTGCCAGTACATCTTTCTCGATGTCGAAGCGGATGGTGCCGGCAATGGCGTAGGCCACCACCAACGGCGGCGAGGCCAGGAACGCCTGCTTGGCGTAAGGGTGAATACGGCCGTCGAAGTTGCGGTTGCCCGAGAGTACGGCGGTGGCGTACAGGTCGCGATCGATGATTTCCTCCTGGATCACTGGATCCAGGGCCCCGGACATGCCGTTGCAGGTGGTGCAGGCAAAGGCCACGATACCGAAACCAAGCTGCTCCAGCTCTCGATCAAGGCCCGCTTCTTTCAGGTACAGGGCAACGGTCTTGGAACCCGGTGCCAGCGACGACTTGACCCATGGCTTGCGGATCAGCCCCAGCTTGTTGGCGTTGCGTGCCAGCAGGCCGGCGGCGATCACGTTGCGCGGGTTGCTGGTGTTGGTGCAACTGGTGATGGCGGCAATGATCACCGCGCCGTCCGGCATCTGCCCCGGCACTTCTTCCCACTGACCGGCGATACCTTTGCTGGCCAGGTCGCTGGTTGCTACACGGGCGTGCGGGTTGGACGGGCCGGCCATGTTGCGCACGACGCTGGACAAGTCGAAGCTCAGCACCCGCTCGTACTCGGCGTTGGCCAGGCTGTCGGACCACAGGCCGGCAACCTTGGCATAGGTTTCCACCAGCTTGACCTGCTCGTCTTCACGGCCGGTGAGCTTGAGGTAGTCGATGGTCTGCTGGTCGATTGAGAACATCGCTGCAGTGGCGCCGTATTCCGGGGCCATGTTGGAGATGGTCGCGCGGTCGCCCAGAGTCAGGGCACGGGCGCCTTCGCCGTAGAACTCGAGGTAGGCACCGACGACTTTTGCCTTGCGCAGGAATTCGGTCAGGGCCAGCACCACGTCGGTGGCAGTAATGCCAGGTTGCGGCTTGCCGGACAGCTCGACGCCGACGATTTCCGGCAGGCGCATCCACGAGGCGCGGCCGAGCATGACGTTCTCGGCTTCGAGGCCGCCGACACCGATGGCGATTACGCCCAGGGCATCGACGTGCGGAGTGTGGCTGTCAGTACCGACACAGGTATCCGGATAAGCCACGCCGCGTTCGGCATGGATCACCGGCGACATCTTCTCCAGGTTGATCTGGTGCATGATGCCGTTGCCAGGCTGGATCACGTCGACGTTCTTGAACGCCTTCTTGGTCCAGTTGATGAAGTGGAAACGGTCTTCGTTGCGGCGGTCTTCGATGGCGCGGTTCTTCTCGAATGCCTGCGGATCGAAACCACCGCATTCCACGGCCAGGGAGTGGTCGACGATCAGTTGCACCGGCACCACCGGGTTGACCTGGGCCGGGTCACCGCCACCATCAGCGATGGCGTCACGCAGGCCGGCGAGGTCGACCAGCGCGGTCTGGCCGAGGATGTCGTGGCACACCACACGGGCCGGGAACCACGGGAAGTCGAGGTCGCGCTTGCGTTCGATCAGCTGGCCCAGCGACGCATTGAGGGTCGCCGGATCGCAGCGGCGCACCAGGTTTTCTGCCAGTACGCGTGAGGTATAGGGAAGACGGTCATAGGCGCCGGGCTTGATGGCGTCGACAGCTGCTCGAGCGTCGAAATAATCCAGGCCAGTGCCCGGCAGGTTCTTGCGAAATTCAGTATTCATGGCACAGGGACTCAATCACGGTAAGGTCGGTGGCTGGCCGGTTGGCTTGCCTCTCTTTTGGTGGGGGGGGGGGGGGGGGGGGGGGGGGGGGGGGGGGGGGGGGGGGGGGGGGGGGGGGGGGGGGGGGAGG